>NZ_CDWRCL010000061.1:0-18106 GCF_977927575.1 Frankia sp. CcCS3 | reverse complement strand
GATCCAGATCCTCAAGAATGTCCCCGCCAATCATACCCGAAACGTCCCCATCAGCCGTACCTGATCGCTACCCGGCCGGGTCAGGATAACGCGAGTGGCGCAACGCCAGTCATCACTCACAGGTATTGGGTAGGTACTCCTCGATGAATCGGGCGGGGATGACGGAAGGGTGTTCTCTGTGGTTGGTGACGAGGCCGCTCACAGGCCGGGGCGAATTGTTCCTGAAAGTGGCAGCTACGAGGGTGGCGCCGGGTGCGGCCCTGCCACCCTGCTCCGGGACCTTGCCGGCGAGCGGGGGTGGCCCCCGACGGAGCTGCGGGCGGGCGGCGCTCGGCCGGCAGCCCTGCTGGTGCCACCGGCCGGTTGGGGCAGCCTCGGGGATGAGGCCATGATGCGTGTCGCCTGGGCGGCGCTTGCGGCCCGGCACGGTGCGTACTGCCGCTACGTTGACGTCGGCGCCCCATCCTGGCAGCGCACGCTGGGGACGGCTCCCGCAGGAGATCTGGAACCGGTGCTGCTGGCACGGGGCGCGGCCGCCTGGGATGCGTGGCTGGGCATGGTCCCGCTGCTCGCATCGGTCACCGAGGTCCACATCCTCGGTGCGGACATCCTGGACGGAGCCTACGGTGCCGAGCTCGCGGTCCGCTACGCGTAGCTGGCCGCGCTGAGCCTGCACGCCGGCGCCCAGGTCACCCTGCTGGGGCACAGCTGGCGGGCACAGGCAGATCTGGCCGCAGCCCGCGCGCTGCGTTGCCTGAGCGGACATGTGCGGGTGTGCGCGCGGGACCCGCACTCCCAGGCCCGGCTGGCCACGCTCGGCATCACCGCCGAACTGGTCGCCGAGCTGGCTTTCCTGCTCGAGCCGGATCTCCACCAGCCCGGTGGGGCGCCGGCGCGGGTATGGCTGGACCGGCAGCGCGCCGACGGCCGCCGGGTGGGCGCAGTGAACATCAACCAGCTGGTAGCGGGCCGGGTTCCCGGGCTGTTCGACGGGTACGTGGACGGGCTGGGCGATGCCGGGTTGGCCGGCACGTCGTGGCTGCTGATCCCGCACGATCGGCGCGGGGAACAAGGCGATCTGATGCTCGCCGAGCGGCTGCACCGCCGGCTGGACGAGCGGGAACCCGGACGTGCCCACGTGCTGCACACCGACGCCGGACCGGCCGGAGCCAAGGCACTCGTAGGTGCGGTGGACATGGTCCTCACCGGTCGGATGCATCTGGCGGTTGCGGCGATCAGCCAGGCTGTCCCCCCTCTGGCGGTCGGCTACCAGGACAAGTTCTCGGGCCTGCTGGAAAGCGCGAGGCTGCCGGCATGGTGTGAACTCGAACCCGCCCAGGCCTGTGCTGGCGAGCGTCTCGCCGATGTGCTCCGCACCGTTCTCGCGCAGGCGCCCGCGCTGCGCCGCAACCTGCGGGCCGCCTGGCCGGAGCTGATGGCATTGGCGCGCCGCGGCCTGCCGGACGCCACTGGAGAGCCACACTGAGCCGGAGCGGGGTCTGGTCCGGGCACGAGGTCCGGCGAAGCCTGAGCTGGATGTGTGGTCAGTTCGTAGATTTCCGTCAGTTCCCGAATTCGCGGTCAGTTCAAGGTCATGGGCGCGGCGGTTCGGGCCGCAGGCGAGAGGCCCGCGGCTGCGAGCGGCACCGTTCCCAGAGCGTGAGGTAGGCGCGGGCCATCTGGCGGTCGGTGAAGGTGCTCACGGCCGCCTGCCGTGCCCGTTCCCCCAGCCGGTGGCGCAGGAGCGGATCATCCCGCAACCGGCACAGCGCAGCGGCCAGGGCGGCCGGGTCGCCAGCGGGCACGAGCAGCCCGGTCTCGCCGTCGATCACTGCTTCGGGGACGCCGCCGACCGCTGTCGCCACCACCGGCAGCCTGGATAGCATCGCCTCGACGATCGTCAGCGGAAAGCCCTCCGTCCTGGACGGCAGGCAGAAGACGTCGAAGCCGGCTAGGGCGCCGCGCGCCGCGTCGGACCAGCCGGCGAGGGCGAACCGGTCGGCCACCCCGCTGGCCGCCGCGAACTCGATCAGCTGGCGGCGCTCGGCCCCGTCACCGACGACAACCACGTTCGCCCCGTCCATCGTGGCCAGAGCGGCGATGAGCACGTCATAGCCCTTCATCCGATCGAGCCGGCCGAGGCTACCTACCACCATCGGGCCCGGCCTGGCCGGCCGGTGCGGCGGGGCGCCGAGGTCGGGGACACCATTCGGGATGCTGCACACCGAACCGCGTCCCAGGACGTAGAAGTCCTCCACCCGTCGCGCGCTGCCGGCTCCCACGGCGACCCGAGCGTCCGCCCGCGGCGACAGCGCCCTGGTCCGCAGGAGCAGCGGCAAGTCAGTCGTCCGCAGCGGAAGCTGATCGACGGCGACGACCCGCAGATCGCAACCGGCCACTCCGGCCGCCAGACCGGCGGCCAGCATCGGCGCGCACGCCCACGGCACACACCGGTTGACGTGCAGGACGTCGGGGCGTACCCGGCGCAGCAGCCGCACGTGCGCGCCAGTCCCCCCGCGCACGACATGGACGGACGCGCCGCCGCGCCGACGGCCGGCGACCCATTCGACCAGCCCGGCGTCGGAACCGGCAACCTGGACGTCCAGGCCCGGATCCGCCGCCGCCGCGAGATTGCCCAGGCTGATCTCGGCGCCCCCACGGCCGGCTGTGTCGGTGTAGAGCAGCACCTTCACGCGATGACCACCCTATTCACCTCAACCTGTCGAACCCAACCCGGTCACACCCAACCCATTGGAGAACATTTCCGGACGGATGTGAACAAAACAAGGCGCAGAAGAGCGTTTGACTGTCGTGATACCCGCCACCAATCGTGATACCCGCCGTCAAAGGAACAAGCCCTGCCGCCCCTGGCGGCGTCGGCGTCCGAGCGTTTCGCGATCATGGAGCTGGCCGTGCCCGGCATCTCGCGGAAACCACGATCGACCACTATCAGGATGACCTACGCCGGCTGTGGTTCGCTGAGGGTCGGTAGGCTGGAGCAGTCATCTCTGGAGCAGTCATCTACAGGATGGCGGTCCGTCGCCTGGCCCGCCCGGGAGCGTTCACGCAACGCCACCCTCGTGGCTAGCTGGTGCTTTCTGCGGCAAGAGGGTGTGTTGATGTCGATCGAGGAGTCCGGGGTAACCGAGGTGGCGGGGCCGCGGTCCGGCTACCGGACCGACGCGGTCGCGGCCGATGCCGCAGCCGCTCCCGACGGGACGGCTGTCCGTCTCGCCGGCCGCGTGGTCCTGTGGCGCCGTATGGGCGGGCTGATCTTCGGGCATCTCCAGGACCGTAGCGGCCGGGTGCAGGTTTCCCTGTCCAAGACCGATCTGGGTGCCGAGGTCGTCAAGGAATGGTCCCGGGCTGTGAAGATCGGCGACTTCGTCGGGGTCGCCGGCAGCCTCTACACCACCCGCCGCGGCGAACGGACCGTCGCCATCTCCGAGATGACGGTGCTGAACCGGACCGTGCGTGCCCTTCCGGACAAGTGGCAGGGCCTGTCCAACGTCGAGGCCCGCTACCGCCGCCGCTACCTCGACCTGCTCGTCAACGCCGAGTCCCGGGAACGCTTCCAGACCAGAGCGAACATCATCAGGCGGATTCGGCGTTTCCTTGACGACAACGACTTCCTCGAAGTCGAAACCCCGATGCTGCAAGAGGCAGCGTCCGGCGCCGCGGCCCGCCCGTTCATCACCAGGCATAACGCCCTCGGTGAGGACTTCTACCTGCGGATCTCCCCCGAGACCTATCTCAAGCGGATCGTCGTCGGCGCCTACGACCGCGTCTACGAACTCGGCCGCAACTTCCGCAACGAAGGCATGGACTCCTCGCACCTCCAGGAGTTCACGATGCTGGAGTGGTACGCCGCCTACTGGGACTACCACGACAACATGGCCTTCGTCCGCGAACTGATCCTCACGGTCCTCGACGACGTCCTCGGCACCCGGGCGGTTACCTACGAGGGTGTCAAGCTCGACTTCGGCACCGACTGGCCGGAGATCGACTACCGGGCCGAGGTGGAGCGGCGCACCGGCATCGACCTCACCGTCGTCCGTGATCTTCCCACTCTGCGCGCCCGGGTGGCCGAACTCGGCCTGGACGTCGGAACCTCCCCGTCCTACGCTGGCCTGGTAGACTTGCTTTACAAGAAGACGGTCCGACCCGATCTCGTCCAGCCGTGCTTCCTCGTGCACCACCCAGCGGAACTAGTCCCGCTGGCCCGGCGCAGCGACACCGATCCCACCGCGCTTGACATGTTCCAGGTCGTGGTGAACGGCGTGGAGATCGTCAAGGCCTACTCCGAACTCGTCGACCCCGCCGAACAGCGGCAGCGGCTTGAGGAACAGGCCGCGCTGCGGGAGGCCGGTGACGACGAGACCATGATGCTCGAAGAGGACTTCATCGAGGCCATGGAATACGGGATGCCCCCGATGTCCGGCCTCGGGCTCGGCATCGACCGGTTCGTTGCCCTGCTCACCGACGCCCCGACTCTCCGCGATGTCGTCCTCTTCCCCACCATGCGCGGCGCCCACAAAGACCAGACAGCCCCCGTCGAAGATGACCTGTGACGGCTCCGGCCCGTGGGATTCCCTCGTTTCGACTCGCCCGTCCGTGGTCCCGCCGAGGCCACTGCCGCCGACTAGAGATGCATGATCTTGAAATTGTCCAGGCGTCTCGAACGTACGTTCAAAACGCCTGGTCGATGCGGAGGCTCGGGGATTTGAACCCCGGAGGGGGTGTATGCCCCCAACCGCATTAGCAGTGCGGCGCCATAGACCGGACTAGGCGAAGCCTCCCAACGTGCCTGCTCATCATAGCGTCTCCCACGACGGTGCTGACGCTTGGTCCGAGCGGATCCCGGTGGGCTGGATCACGTCTGTGTGGTCCGGCCGGCCGGTTCCGCGCGGTCCATGGGTTCCATCGGTCCCAGGGCCGCGAGGATCGCGTCCGCGATCTCACGGCGCCGTCCGCCGTCCGCCACCGGACCACCATCGGCCTCCCGCACGTAGAAGGCGTCCACCACGTCTAGTCCGAGGGTCGCGACGATGGCGGTGGCGACATCGAGGCGCAACCCGGACAGCGCCCGTACGATCCGGTACAGCACGCCGGCCTGGTCGGGGGCGCGTACCTCGATCACGGTCATCGATCCCAGGTCGTCATCGAAGATCACCTGAGGTGCGCCGGGCGTGGTCCACCGCTTGGCCCCGGCGTAGTCGCGTTCCCGGGCGGCGAGCCGACCGGCGACGTCGAGGGTGCCGGCGAGCGCGGCCCGCAGGTCGGCGAGCAGCCGCGCCGGCTCCGGTACCCGTCCGTGCGGCGCGGCCACGGCGGCCTGCAGCAGCGCCCGACCGCCGTTCCTCCGGGCCGAGGCCCGCCGGATGTCCAACCGGTTCAGCGCAAGGACACCAGCGATGATCGCCAGCAGTCCGACGTGGTCGGCGCTGACCACCACGATCTCGAACATGCCCTCGTCCGGCAGCGGATTGACCTGGACGACGTGCTCGTCGGGCAGCGCGAGCAGACCACGCTGCCGATCGTCGAGGTGCGGGGGACACGGGACCCGCTCGCCGCCGAGGACGGCCCGGGCCCGCTCGACGAGGTCACCGATCAGCCGCGCCTTCCAGGCGTTCCACGCGGTCGGGCCGGTGGCCCGGGAGTCGGCTTCGGTCAGTCGGTGCAGCAGGGTGAGGATCCGCACGCTGCCGGCGGACGCGGCGACGCTCTCGATTGTCCCGGGATCGTCGATGTCCCGCCTGGTCGCGGCCTCGCCGAGAAGCAGGTGGTGGCGGACCATGGCGACAAGCACGTCAACGTCCTCGGGCGGCAGGCCCAGCCGCGGGCCGATCCGTTCGATCTGCACGATGCCCGCGTCGGTGTGGTCGCCGGAGAAGCCCTTACCGATGTCGTGCAGGAGGGCGCCGAGCAGCAACAGATCCGGCCGGTCCACCTCGCGGGTGTGCGCGGCGGCCCGCGCCGCGGCCTCCATCAGATGCCGGTCGACGGTGTAACGGTGGTAGGGATTGCGTTGTGGTCTGCTGCGCACCGCCGCCCACTCCGGGATGAGCCGGACGAGCAGCCCCACCTGGTCGAGGGATTCCAGCACCCCCACGGCCGCGTCGCCGGTGGCCAGCAGCGTGACCAGCGCGTCACGGGCGGCGTCAGGCCAGGGGTCGGGCATCGGTGGAGCCTCCCGGGCCAGCCGGTCGACGGCGTAGCGGCCCAGCGGGAGCCCGCTTCGTGCGGCCGCGGCGGCGGCCCGCAGCACCAGGACCGGGTCCTTCGCCGGATCGACGTCCCGGGCGAGCTGGACCTCGCCGTCCTGGTCGACCACCCCTTCGCCGAGGGGGCGGCGGGCTGGCCGCCGGCCGCCACCGCGCCACCGCGCCACCGACCGCAGGCCGGCCGCGACCCGGTACCAGGTGGTGTCCCAGGTCCAGGAGATGGCGCGTCCGGCGTCGGCGACCGCGTGCGCGAGTGCGAGCGCGTCGGCGTAGCCGAGCATGGTGGCGACCGCCTCGGAGTCCTGGAGCAGGAGCCGATCGTGGGCTCGTCCCCGACTCAGCCGGCGGATCTCGCCGCGGGCATCGAGCAGCACCTGACCGGCGGCGGTTACCCGCTCGGAGGGGGACTCGGCGACCCAGGCCGCCGCGAGGGCGTGCAGGGCATGGACGTCACGTAGTCCGCCGCGGGATTCCTTCAGGTCGGGTTCGAGCAGGAACGCGACCTCACCGAGCCGGGCGGCCCGTTCCGCGACGGCCTCGGCGAGCTCGGGCAGTCGTTTCGGGGCATGGGACCGCCACCGGGCGCGAGCCCGCTGGGCGAGTTGCGTGGCCAGCGTCGCGTCACCCGCGACGTGGCGGGCGTCGAGCAGGCCGAGCGCGGCCTTGAGGTCACCGTCGGCCACCATGATGGCCTCGTCGACGGTGCGCACGCTGTGATCGAGGCCCACCCCCGAATCCCACAGCGGATACCAGACCGCGTCGGCGACGGCGGAGATGTCGTTCTGTTTGCCGTCGTGGACGAGGACGAGGTCGAGATCGCTGCCGAACGCGGGCTCCGCGCGTCCGTAGCCGCCGACGGCCACTAGGGCCATTCCCGGCCCGGGATCGCCGAACAGGTCGACTAGGGCATGGTCGGCGAGGTCGGTGAGGATGCGGCGCAGCCGTGGGCCGGTCGCCGTGGGCAGGCGCTCGGAGCGGCCCTTGAGGATCTCCAGGCGGTCCGTCATGGCTGTCCTCCTCCGTTCGGCCGTCTGGCCGTGATCGATCTCGAATCTGGAGCGATCACGGCCAGCGGAGCGCCGAGCCGAGGACACAGAAACGCGCACCAGCGCAACTGTGGTCTCGGGTGGTGCCGGATCGTGTGGTGTCGCGGGTGGTGCGTGTCGCGGGTGGTGCGTGGTGCCGGGTGGTGCGTGGTAACGGTGATGGATGGAGTCGGGTGGTGCGGTGGAGCCGTGCCGCGGTGGCGTTGCCACGCCCGGCACTACTACAGCGCGTCCGCCCCCCGCTCGCCGGTACGGACCCGTACCACCGACTCGACCGGAACGACCCAGATCTTGCCGTCGCCGATCTTGCCGGTCTGCGCCGACGACGTGATCGCCGCGACCAGATCGTCGACCGCCCCGTCCGCGACGACCACCTCGATCTTGATCTTCGGCACGAAGTCGACCTTGTACTCGGCGCCGCGGTAGACCTCGGTGTGGCCTTTCTGCCGGCCGTAGCCCTGGACCTCGGAGATCGTCAGTCCGTGCACGCCCAGGGTCTCGAGCGCCGCCTTCACGTCGTCGACCTTGAACGGCTTGATGACGGCGGTGACGAGCTTGGTCATGCCTGGGCCTCCTCGGGCACCTTGACGGGGCTGATGCTGCTCGTGGGCAGCGAGCCGCTACCGCCGATGGACGTGAAGCGGTACGCCGTCTCCCCGTGCAACGCCTCGTCCATGCCGGCGATCTCGTCGTCGGCGTTCAGCCGGAGACCGATGGTGTACTTCAGGGCGAGAGCGATGATTGCCGTCACGACGGCCGAGTAGCCCAGCGTCGCGCCAACGGCGAGCGCCTGCTCCCCGAAGACGCTCCACGGGCCGCCGTAGAAGACGCCGTCCTTGCCGGCCTCGTTCGTGTCGACAGTGGCGAAGAGGCCAGTCAGCAGGGCGCCGAGCACACCGCCGACCAGGTGGACCGCACCGACGTCGAGCGAGTCGTCGATGCCGACCTTGCCCTTGATCGAGGTGGCCAGGGCGCAGACGACGCCAGCGATGCCGCCGACGGCGATCGAACCCATCGGAGAGACGAAACCACAGGCCGGGGTGATGGCTACCAGACCCGCGACCGCGCCGGACGCGGCTCCCAGGGTGGTCGCCTTGCCGTCGCGCAGCTGCTCGGCCGCGAGCCATCCGAGGATCGCGACGCCGGTCGCGATCTGGGTGTTGAGCAGGGCGTACCCGGCGACCTTGTTGGCGCCCAGCGCGGAACCCGCGTTGAACCCGAACCATCCGACCCACAGGATGCCGGTGCCCAGGAGAACGAACGGGACGTTATGGGGACGGAAGTCGCCGGTCGGCCAACCGGCCCGCTTGCCGAGGATCAGCGCCAGCACGATCGCCGCGATACCGGCGTTGGCGTGGACGACCGTGCCGCCCGCGAAGTCCAACGCGCCGCGCTCGAACAACCAGCCCTTGCTCGCCCACACCCAGTGTGCGATCGGCGAGTAGACCAGCAGCGACCAGAGCGGGATGAAGATCGCGAAGGCGCTGAACTTCATCCGATCGGCGATCGCGCCGGTGATGAGGGCGGGCGTGATGATCGCGAACATCAGCTGGAAGGCGACGAACACGACGTACGGGATCGCGCCGTCGCTGCCGGAGAGGTCCTGGAGCGCGAAGAAGTCGAATCCGCCCCAGAAGCCGTTACCCTCGCCGAATGCGACGCTGAACCCGATGGCCGACCAGATCAGCGTGACGATCCCGATGCAGAAAAAATTCTGCATGATCATTCCGAGTACGTTCTTCGCTCGGACCATGCCACCGTAGAAGAACGCCAGTCCGGGCGTCATGAACAGCACGATCGCGGAACTGATAAGCATCCACGCGGTATCGCCCGAATTCAATTTGTCCATGTCTCTCCTGTCATTCCCCGCGCGATGCGCGGACTGCGCTCACCCGGTCCCCGGCCACGCTGCGCTCGTCCCGGATCCTCGGGTCCGCAGAGTCGGCAAGATCTGTTCCCGACCTATGTCTTAGCTGTTTCTGACGTGTGAAATCGCTAAATTGGGTGGCCTGTGACCCGATCTCGTCGGCTGGCGGTGGGCACTTGGAGACTCTCCGCTCGTCACGGCGTGCTTCCGTGACTGTATAACTGCATAGAGTTACCATCCGGCAGTGTGAGCAGTGTCCCCACGGAGGGCTGGCATAGCGCCGGCGAACCGCGCCCCGGGCCCCGCCGTCCCCGTGCTGTCCCGCCATCCCGGTTCGGCCAGCGAACTTCGAAACACGTCGCAAGGCAGACTCCCGCCGCCGGCCCGACCGACGGTCCCCAGCCGACCGGGAACGATCCGACCGGATGGCGCCCGAAAGCCGGAGCGCCCATTGTTCTCAGACTGGTCGGCATTCTCGTCGCCGGGCCTCCGGTTGTCTGGGGGTCTGCCGGATCCGCCTGGGCGGCGCCGGCGACTCCGGCCTCCGGGTCGGCCCCGGGGAGCCCGGGAAGCCCGGAGAGTCTGCAGGCGGAGATCAACGGTACCCGGGTACGGCTGGACGAATCCATGCGTCAGACGGCGATTGCCACCGAGGTGTTCAACGCCGAACGTATTCGGCTGGCCGAGGCCGAGCGGGCCGCGGCCGCCGCGGCCGGGCGGGTCGACCGTGCTGACGATGCTGTACGGCAGGCCGCGGACAAACATCGGGGGTTGGCGGTGTCGGCGGATCGGGCCGGGGGATTCGGGCAACTGTCGTTGCTGCTGACCGGCGACCCCCGACAGGTACTCGACCGGGCCGGTGCGGTCGATGCGCTGGCCCGCCGGCAACGGGTGGCGGACACCGGCCTGCGGCTCGCGCGTCGGGATCTCACCGAGGCACGCCGGAGCGATGACATGGCACTCGCGGGCAAGAGGAAGATCGTCATGCGGCTCGCCGCGCGGAAGCGGTCCATCGAGGCGTCCGCCGCCGAACAGCGCAGTCTGCTGCAGCGGCTCGAATCCCGCTACGCATTGCTGGAACGGCAGGCCAGGGAACGTCAGGCCGCCGCCGCGCGGGCCCGCAGGGCGGCGCAGGCCGCCGCTGCGGCGTCGGCGGCCAGGAAGGCCGCGGCCGAACGGGTCCGTTATCGGAAGGAGTCGGCCGCGGCTGCGGCCGCGGGCCGGGCGTTCGCCCCGGCCCCGACTACCCCGGCCCCGACTACCCCGGCACCCACCCCGTCGACGGGCGGCGGTGGCGCGTCGCGCGCGGTGCAGGAGGCATACGCCCAGCTGGGCAAGCCCTACGTGTGGGCCGCGGCGGGGCCGAAGTCCTTCGACTGCTCGGGCCTGACGCAGTGGGTCTGGGGGAAGGCCGGGGTCTCGCTGAGCCACTACACCGGATCACAATGGAATGAGGGGCGCCGCGTGGACCGGGCGGGCCTCATTCCCGGTGATCTCGTCTTCTTCTATGCCGATCTTGATCATGTCGGGATCTATATCGGGGGCGGGAAGATGATCCACGCTCCGCGGACCGGGGAGGTGGTCAGGGTGGAGAAGATCTGGTGGTCGAGCTTCCGGGGGGGCGTGCGGCCGGGAGCGTGACACCATCGGCCGTCGGCGGAAGCGATCAGGACGGCGACGGCGACGGTGCCGTGGGCGACGGGTCAGCGGTCGACGTAGACGAGAGCCGCGGTGCTACGGCTGATCTCCGCGTTGGTCTGGCCGTTGGGGGTGACGATGTGGATCAGGTTGCCGCGGGAGCCCGGCGTGATCTGCGCGCCGGGGACGATCGCGGCGTCCTGAAGCCGGCGCATGATGCTTTCGTCCGTCTGCAACCGCTCGGAGATCCAGCTCACCGTGACCGGCCTGCCACCGCCGGACGATGCGAGGTCGGCCGACGCCAGTAGGCTCACCGGGGCGGAGGTCGGCCGCGCCGTGGTGTGGTGCTGCCGGGAAGGCGGGATCTCGTTACCGAACGGGCAGCGATTTGGATCGCCGAGCAGGACGGTGAGGCGCGCCTCGACCTCGTCGGAGATTACATGCTCCCACCGGCAGGCCTCGTTGTGTACCAGCGCCCAGTCCAACCCAATGACTTTCGTGAGCAGCAGCTCGGCCAAACGGTGCTTGCGCATGACGGCGGTGGCCCGCAGCAGGCCCTTCTCCGTGAACTGCACGGTCCGGTCGTCGGCGAGGGACACCAGCCCCTCGTTGGCCAGGCGAGCCGTCGACTCGCTCGCGGCCGGCGCGCTGACATGCAGGCGCTCCACCAGACGCGCGCGCAGCGGGGGGATGCCCTCCTCCCTCAGCTCGTACAGGGTTCGGAGGTACATCTCGGTACTGTCGATCAATCCAGTCACCGGTCTCCTTCGTCCTTATCCAGGGTACGCCCCGTCCGGGAGTCACAAGAGCCATCTGCCCCCCGAAGGCCATGCCGGCCGGCCGGTTTCGATGTCCCGTCGCCCCCTTCCCGCGGACCGGGGTCGGTGTTCCACGACGTGTTCCATGGCTTCGGTCCGGCGGCGTGTCCTCGTGCGGCGCCCGCGGCACTAGACTTGACGCCATGAGCACGACTCAGATCGCGCCTGAGACATCGAACACCCAGACGGACGAAGGTGACGATCACTCTCACTACGCCCGTCGTGAGGAGATCGTTCGTGCGTCCATCGAGGGTGGCCGGGTTACGGCGTTGTGCGGCTACAAGTTCGAACCGGTGCGGGACCCCTCGCGTTTCCCGATCTGTCCGAAATGCAAGGAACTCGTCGAGATGGCCGAGCAGTTCGGCTGATCGCGCCGCGCCGCGCCGGTACACAGTGCCGGGCGGCCACGGTCCTCGATGGCTGTCATGAGCCTTCGGTAATAATCGGTCGTTGCAGTAGATCGAGCGTGTCGGCGGGCTGTGGACGGTGTGCGGATGCCCTGCCGATCGGGATCCATGGTGTCCCCCGGGCCGGCCGCTCCGCGACCCCGTATGATCTGTTGCACGAGCCAGACTCGATGTCCCTCGCCGGCCCCAGTAGCTCAGTGGATAGAGCGACCGCCTCCTAAGCGGTAGGCCGCAGGTCCGATTCCTGCCTGGGGCACATCCGTCATGTCGATCGCCGCCTCCGGTCGGTGGGACCAGAGTCCCCTGCGGGGCGAGCTGCGTTGCGAGCCGCGCGACCGCGGCTGACGCCGCGCCGGCTCAGGTCGGTGGGGACGGCAGCCAGGGCGCCGGTGTGGTGGAGATGGTCCCGGGCGGGCCTGGATGGCCGACGGGGTGGAGTCGAACAGGCGTCCCTGGCCGCGTAGCCGGTCCACCAGACCGACGGCGGCCACCGCTTTGGCATGCTCGGGTCGCAGCCCTGACACATACACCTTGACGCCACGGTGTTCGAGCCGGTCGATGACGTCGCGCAGGACGAGGGCGCCGGTGCCGTCGACGGCGCTGACCCGGGACAGCCGGAGGATGAGGATCTCGACGTCGGCTACCTCGGTGAGCTCCAGCAGGAAGCGGTGGGCGGCGGCGAAGAACAGGGGGCCGTCGATACGGTAGGCGACGATGTGCTCGGCGAGCAGCGCGTGTTCGGAATCGTGATGATCGCCAGGGTCCAGCGGCACCTCCTCGACCCGCGCGGTTCGGGCGATCGCGCGCAGGGCGAGGGCGCCGGTGACCGTGAGGCCGAGGACGACAGCGATGACGAGGTCGAGCGCGAGGGTCGCCCCGGCGGTCAGCGCCATGACCAGGGCATCGGAGTGTGACGCACGGCCGAGGGTGCGCAACGAGGAGACCTCGACCATCCGCACCGCCGTGGCGAGCAGAACACCCGCGAGCGCGGCGAGCGGGATGCACGCGACCAGGGGGGCGGCGGCGAGCATCACCCCGGCGAGGACCACGGCGTGCGCGAGGGCGGCGAGCCGGGACGAGGCACCCGAGCGGACGTTGACCGCGGTGCGGGCGATCGCGCCGGTGGCGGGCACCCCGCCGAACAGCGGGACGGCAAGGTTGGCCAGCCCTTGGCCGAACAGCTCCCGGTCGGGGTCGTGGTTCTGGCCGACGGTCATCCCGTCGGCGACACTGGCCGAGAGCAGGCTCTCCAGGGCGGCGAGCGCGGCCACGGCGACGGCGGCCGTGGCGAGCGTCGGGATCGCGGTGATGTCGAGGAAGCCGAGCGAGGGACCGGGCAGGGTGGCGGGGATCGCGCCGAGGGTCGTGACGTCCCACCCGCGGGCCGTGACGAGGGCCGTCGCGAGGGCCACGGCGAGCAGCGAGAGCGGGACCGTGGGCCGCAGCCGGGCGCCGACCAGCATCGTCGCCGCGACGCCGACGGCGAGCGCAAGTGCGAGCCAGTGCGGCCGGTGGACGAAGTCGGCTACAGCCGCCCAGGCCACGCTGGTCACCCGGTCACCGTTCCGGGCGCGTACTCCCAGGGCCGGGGGAACCTGCTGAAGGAAGATCACCGCGGCGATATCGCACGGAGCGGCCGACCCGCAGGACTGCGAGTGCGAGCAGGATCATCCCGGCGAGCAGCCCGACGGTCAGCACACCGGCCGGCCCGTGCCGGTGCACGATCGGCACGAGCACGGCGGTCATCGCGCCGGTCGGCCCGGACACCTGCAGGTTCGACCCCCCGAAGACCGCTGCGAGAGCACCCGCCACGATCGCCGTCACCAGCCCGGCGGTCGCGCCGAGGCCGGAGGAGACCCCGAATCCCAGCGCGAGCGGCAGCGCGACCACCGCAACGGTCATCCCCGCGAGCAGGTCACGGCCTGGCTGGCGGCGCATGCTCTCGATATCGGCCCGGCCGGGCAGGAGCCGGCCGAGTTCTAGCCGGCCGAGTGGCTTGGACCAGCGTGACGGGGCCGTCCTTATGGGGGTGGGGCCGGGGGTCGGGAGTCCTCGGCCTGCCCCGCTGTCGTCTCGATGCGGATCCGATCCTCCCGTATGCTGGGATGAAAAATTGAAGGTTTCTTCAATTTACATGATCAAAAGTATGAGGTGAGCGAGATCTTGGACACAGCGCCCCCCGTGGAGCCGTGCCGTGCGATAAAGAGCCGTTTTCCGGCTCCGAAGTGTGGTAACGAACAGTTGATAAATTCTGCAACTGGCGGGAAGGCCGCCATCGGGCGCGAACGGGTCGCGGCGCTGCTCACCATGCCGACGTGGTCTCTGGGTGGGCGGTCGCCGGTACTCCGGCCAGGTTGGTACCTCGGCCGGTAGGCCCCGGCCGGAGCTGCGCGGAGTCGACGGGAGGTGGCTCGTGACGAGGCGAGTTCCGTTGCACCAGGCTAAAGCGGAATTTTTTCGCATGCTTGGACATCCGGTGCGGATTAGGGTGCTGGAGTTGCTGCAGGACGGGCCGATGCCGGTGCGGGATCTCCTGGCCGCGATCGAGGTGGAGTCGTCGAACCTTTCCCAACAGCTCGCGGTGCTGCGCCGGTCCGGGATCGTGACCGCGACGCGGGACGGCCCGACGGTGGTGTACGCGCTCGCGGGCGGGGACGTGGCGGAGCTGATGCGCGCGGCCCGGCGGATTCTGATCGAGATGGCGGCCGGGCAGGCCGGGCTGTTGGCCGAGTTGCGCGAAGCGGAGACAAGCTCCTCATGAGCATGAAATGTGGTGGACCGATCTCCGGGAGCCCCGCCTATGGGACTCCCGGAGATGGGAGCCCCGCCGAGGGGTCGCCTGGGGGACCGGCGCGCACCCGACGGAGTCGGGCACGGGTGGAGCCGGCGTGACGCCCTCTGGACCGGCTGTCCCGGCCGGTTCAGCCGGTCCAGCCGGGGTCAACCCCGCCTACAGCGTCACGGTCCGCGTTCCGCACCGGGCCACGATGATTATCGAGGCGGTCATCGCCGCAGCCCCCGGCCCCGTGACGTGCTACGCGGACGAGCCGGATCCCGGGGGCGGCCGGCGGATCACGTTGGATGCCGACAGCGGGTCCACATTGACCTGGCTGGTCCGGGCGCTACGGGAGCGGCTGGGTGCCGATCTGTTGCAGACCGAGGATCCCGTCTTCACCGTCGCGTCGACCGGCAAACTCGCCCAGTGTCTCCGCGCGTCGGTCATGACCGGTCACGATCTTGCGTTGTTGGACGCTGACGCCGATCGCCGCGTCATCAGCCACCTGGCCATGCACCCGGCGCACACCGACCGGTTCACCGGCCGGCCGCGCCGGGTGGCGCTGCTCACCGACGGCAGCGCCGTCCTGGACTTCGAGCCGCTGGCCGCTGAGGCGGCCCTGCCAGCGGTCGAGTCCCAGGCGGTCCACCTGCACCGGGCGACCGGGTTCGACGTCATCCCCATGCCGATCGCCGCCCACACCGCAGCCGAGCTCGCCGCGGCGATCGGCATGCTCGCTCCGGGATTCGCCGCCACCGTCCTGGTCCACACACACGTCCGCCGTATCGACGCCGCCCGCGCCGCGCTGCGGTCCGCCGCCCCGTATCTGCTGCTCGACACCGTCAACGACGGTCTCGCCGTCGCCGCCGCGGCTGCGGTCCTCAACCATCTCCGGGCGCGTGACCTCGCGCCGGGGCGGGCCCGCGTCGCCGTCGTGGACCCGGCTCGGGGCGGCGATCTCGCCGGCTTACTGATCGGTGTCGGCATCCACGAGATCACTCTCTACGATCCGGTCGATTACGGCATCCAGCCGCTGCACCTACTCGCCCCCGAACTCGATCTGATCGTCGACCTGATCGGCTTGGCGGCGCCGCCCAAGGGCGTTCCCGTCCTGCGGACCCGCCCGGAGACGCCCCCTCCGCTGGCCCGCGCCACCTCGGGCCCGCGCCCGCTGCACGCGCTGCCCGGACTGCTGCGGGCGGTCGTCACCACTCGCCGCCCGGTCACCCCCGCTGCCCGCCTCGCCGCCGTGCACGCCCTCATCGGTCAGACGCCGCCCGGCAGCGTGCTGCCTCCCCTCGACCATCCACGGCTCGCCCCCGCCGTTGCCGCGGCCGCCACCCACGCCCTCACCGCGCAGGAGTAGCTCACCGCGCTCCCGGCGGAGGTGGTCACCTGGTAGGGGTGGTGGGGCCCGCCACCGACAGGCCCACCGGCGAATCTCGGCGAATGATCGTCCGCTGGGAGGACCGTTCCTCATGAACGGGATGAACAGGGTGCGTCGTCATGGGCGGCACTCTCCCGCCGGCATTACGGATGCGGAAGTACGGCGGCCCCGGTCTGGTCTTTGCAACACATCGTCCAAAAATGCCCTAAAGGGCCGTACGGCCATATGCCAGTAATGCGCCACCCCGGTTCTTCGGCCTGCCGGGAAGCCCGAGCCGGACCGGCACGGCCGAGGAATCGACATGGCCGAGGAGATGACACCGGGCCGAGGACACTCGTGCGTCCGAAGCCGGCCGGCCTGGCGTGGGGAGTTCCACGTCGCGGGTGGCCTGGTCACGTTGGGAAGGGGGTACGAATGCTGCTCCGCGTGACCAGCCATCCGAAGAGTCGTTCCTGGCCCGGCGGGACGTCTCAGCTCGGCGCGGGGACGAGGTCCAGCAGTGCCTGAGCGGCAAGCTCGTACCCGAGGGCCCCCAGGCCGACGATCACTCCCCGGGCGAGCGCCGAGAGAATGGATTCGTGCCGGAAGGACTCCCGGGCCCAGACATTGGAGAGATGGACCTCGATCCACGGGTTCGGATAGTTGGCCAAAGCGTCGCGAAGGCTCCAGCCATACATCATCAGCGCACCTGGATTGACGATCGCGCCGATCGAGCCGTAATTATCTTGAATGGTGTTGATCAATTCGCCTTCGGATTCACGTTGCACGGAGACCAGTTTCCATCCGCGGTCCGAGATCCGAGCCGCGACGGCCGCCTCGATATCGGCCAGTGTCGCCGTGCCGTAAACTTCCGGCTGGCGCCGGCCGAGTATGCCCAGATTGGGGCCATTCAGGAGAAGTAGCGTGGGCACGGCACCTCGCAGACAGGCTGGCCGGCTCGACGGCCGGCGTCTCTTATCCGGAACCCCACATTTATAGCAAAGCCACCTGCTGGACACCTGTGAGCTGGGCGGATTGGCTGAGATGTTCTTCTAGAGTTCATTTGTAGCCCGTCCGTTGATGCCGATGTGTCATGTCCGGAGGTCGATGGGGAACCCGGGGGTACTGAAGGTACCGTCCGTCATGCATCCTCTTGTGTGGATTCCTTCGCTGGTCGCGATAATGGAACCGTCGACGGAACCTTGATCCCGGCGCGGAGAACAACGGTATGGCCACAGGTAAGAAAAGGGTGGGGATCGTGATCGGTAGAGCACGGCATGCGCCGGAGTTGCCAGCCTGGCCGCAGTACTCCGACGAGGAGCGCGGTGGTCTGATCCGGGCGTTGGAACAGGGCCAATGGTGGCGCATGGGTGGCAGCGAGGTCGATACCTTCGAGCGGGAATTCGCTGCCTACCATGGGGCCAGCCACGCCCTCGCCGTAACCAACGGGACGCATGCGTTGGAGCTCGCGTTGCAGGTCCTGGGGGTCGGACCTGGCAGTGAGGTCATCGTGCCGGCGTTCACCTTCATCTCCTCCTTGCAGGCGGCCCAGCGCCTCGGCGCGGTGGCCGTGCCGGTCGACATCGACCCGGACACGTACTGCATCGAGGTCACCGCCGTGGCAGCTGCGGTGACCCCACGCACTCGGGCGATCATGCCGGTGCATATGGCGGGCCAGGTCTGCGACATGGACGCCCTGGCGAAGCTGTCCGCGGATGCCGGGGTCCCGCTGATCCAGGACGCGGCGCACGCGCACGGTGCGCAGTGGCAGGGTAAGAAGCTCGGTGAGCTGGGCTCGGTGGCGGCGTTCAGCTTCCAGAACGGCAAGCTCATGACCGCCGGTGAGGGCAGCGCCGTCACCTTCCCCGACGCCGAGCTGCACGAACTCGGCTTCCTGCGGCACAGTTGCGGGCGGCCACGCACGGACCGCCGGTACTTCCACCAGACCTCCGGGTCGAATTTCC
>NZ_CDWRCL010000060.1:0-18409 GCF_977927575.1 Frankia sp. CcCS3 | reverse complement strand
GATCACAAGATCAGCGACAGATCCGGTTATCCGGCCCGGCTCATCGCGCCGAACCGGCCCGGGGTCCTCCAGACGAAATGGGTACATCGGGTGGTGATGGTATGAACGCCGTCGTACTGCGCGGTGTCGCGGTGGCGGCCGGGCTGGCCGCAATCGGTTACGGGGTCGACGGCGTGCTCACCCACCAGCAGGCCACCCGGCCGCCGAACACCGTGGTCTGGCTGATCGGCGGGGTCCTGGTCCATGACGCGTTGCTCGTGCCCGCGACGATGCTCGTCGGCTTCCTGCTCACCCGGTTGGTCCCACCGCCCTACCGGTCCGTCGCACAGGGCGCACTGCTGGTGAGTGCGGCGGTCGCCCTGTCGTCGCTCCCGCTGTGGCGTGGCTACGGTGGGGACCCTGGGAACCCGACGGTGAACCCGCTGCCGTACGGACGCAACCTCGCGCTCGTTCTCGGAGCGGTCTGGGCCGGCGCGGCGGCCCTCATGGTGAGTCGGGCGGTCCGCGCCCGGCGGGGAATCATCCGGTCGGGAGACGCCGGCGCAGCGCGGCAAAGTGCCGGCCGGCGCTGCACCAGGTCCGGGTGATTAGCAGTCCGGCGTCCGGCGCGAGGCCGGTCAGGTCGTCCCCGTCCACCAGGCACCAGGAGAAGGGCCGCGACACCCGGCCGGTCGCGTCCTCCAGCCGGACCCGCATCGGGCCGGTCTGGGCGCCCGGCGGTTCGAGTTCGACGAGCACCCGGCCGGAGGGGGCGAGGAGTTCCCCGGCCCGGCGCAACAACCGGATCGGGTCGCCGCCGATGCCGATGTTCCCGTCGGCGAGCAGCAGCGCGGCCCATCGTCCCTCGGCAGGTACCCGGCCGAACACGTCCCGCCGTAGCGCCGGCGCACCGGCCCGCCGGGTCAGGTGCACCGCGAACGGCGCGACGTCGATGCCGAAGGCCGGCACCCCGCGGGCCGCGAGCGCAGCCGCGAGCCGGCCGGGCCCGCAGCCGACGTCGAGGGTCGGGCCGCCGCAGTGACGCAACAACGACAGATCCCCCGGGGACAGCGCCCCGGTGGAGCAGGTGCGCGGGGTCGACGCCGCCGGGGGCAGAGTGCCACGCCAGCGGTTCACCGGCAGCGGGTCGCGTCGCCCGTCGGGACGGCGCATCCACAGCTGTCCACCGGCGGAACGCAGTCCCGCCTCGTAGACGGTCGTCGGTCCCCACCGGCCGTCGGGGACGCCGGTCAACACGCGGTGGCCCGGCCGGCGGCGATGCGATCCCCTTGCGTGGCGCGCAGCGCCGCGGCGAAGCGCCCACCGGGCACGAGCCGGGCGACCGCGTCGGCGTCGGCCATGGTGTCGACGTCACGCATCGTCGGCAGGGTTGTGACCGTCAGGCCGGCTTCGGACAGGCGGGCCCGTTGCCGTGCGCCGGTGTCCGGGCGTGAGGTCGGCACGCCACGGAGAAGATCGCCGTCGGGGGTGGTCAGGCCGAGTGCCCACCATCCCCCGTCCGCGGCGGGACCGAACACCGCGTCGGTCGCGTGCAGCGCGTGGCAGGCGGAGGCAAGCAGGGCGGCGGTCACCTGGGGGGTGTCCATCCCGATGAGCAAGGTCGGCTCGCTGCCGGCGTCGAAGGCTGCGGCGAGCCTGACGTCGAACGGCCCCGACACCTGCGGCATCACTTCGATCGCGATTCGTCCGGCCGCGATTCGTCCGGCCGGGATTCGTCCGAACGAGGTCTCCAGCCACGGGCCGACCGCGCCGTCGAGGACGAGGACCGGGCACAGTGCGTCGAACCCGGGCAGGCGGGTCAGCTCCTCAACCGCGGCCAGCGTGTCCGCGAGCGCGGCCGCCGCGACGGCCGCCGCCTGGTCCGGGCGCAGGGGCGGCGTGAGGCGGGTCTTGACCCGCCCGGGTACCGGCTCCTTCGCCATCACGAGCAGCCTCACCGGAGGCTCGCCAACAGGGCGGACATGTCCCGGGCCGTCCGGGCGGCGCCGAGCGGTGTCCCGGTCACCTTGGAGCGCCCGACCCGAGGGGTGTAGGCCACGTCGGTCTCGATGATCCGCCAACCGGCCTGGGCTGCCCGCAGCAGCAGTTCCAGCGGATAGCCGAACCGGCGGTCGGCCACGGGCAGTCGGAGCAGGTCCTCCCGGCGGGCCACCCGCATCGGGCCCAGATCATGGACGGGAACGCCGCGCCGGCGCAGCCGCCCGGCGACCACCGCGTTCCCGAATCGGGCGTGCGGCGGCCAGGCCCGCATCGAGGTCGGGCGACGGCGGCCAAGAACCAGATCGGCCCGGCCGGCCAGCAACTGCGCGACGAGACCGGGAAGCTCGGCGGGATCGAGGGAGGCGTCCGCGTCGCACACGCCGACCATGTCGGCGTCCGCGGCGAGCAGCCCGGCGTGCACGGCGGCGCCGTAGCCGCGCTCAGGCACGTCGACGACAACCGCCCCGCGTTCCAGCGCCACCTGGCGGGAACCGTCGCGCGATCCGTTGTCCGCGACGATCGGCCAGTAGCCGACGGGCATCCGATCCAACACCCAGGGTAGCGCCCCGGCCTCGTCCAGGCAGGGCAGGACGACGTCGACGGAGGCCCCGATCCCACTACGTTGCGTGAACATGATCGGGACTGTAGTGCCGCCCGCGCGTGATCAACCCTTACGGAACAAGGAATGCCCGGGTCCCGTCCGGCGGCTCGGCACGGACACGACGACAAGCATGACGATCATTACGAGCATTACGAAGCGGAGACATCCGAGCCGATCATGGTCAAGACGGCCGTCGCCTTACCTATCGTGGCCGGGTGGCCCGTGTGCTCGTCGTCGACGACGACGCCCTCGTCTCCGAGGTCGTCGACCGCTACCTGCGCAACGCCGGCTTCGACGTCGACCGCACCGCGGACGGGCCCACGGCCCTGCGGGTGGCCGAGACGACCCCACCGGACCTCGTCGTCCTCGACCTGATGCTGCCCGGTCTCGATGGCATCGAGGTGTTCCGCCGGCTCCGGGCGCACCGACCGGTACCAGTGATCATGCTGACCGCACGTGCCGACGAGTCGGATCGCATCACCGGTCTGGAGATCGGCGCCGACGACTACGTGACCAAGCCGTTCTCGCCGCGGGAGCTGACCCTGCGCGTGCAGTCGGTGCTGCGGCGGGCGAACGAAGCGGCGCCGGGCGCGGAGGCCGGCGTCCTGCGGGCCGGCCCCCTCGTCGTCGACGCAGCCGCGCGGACCGCCACCCGGCACGGGGTGCCGCTCGGGCTGACGGTGCGCGAGTTCGATCTGCTGGCCTTCCTGCTGCGCCGGCCCGGCCGCGCCTTCACCCGGGGCGAGCTGCTCGAACAGGTGTGGGGATGGAGCTATGGCGACCCCTCGACGGTCACCGTGCACATCCGCCGACTGCGGGAGAAGATCGAGGATGATCCGACCGCTCCCCGGATGCTTGTCACAGTGTGGGGAGTCGGGTACCGCTACGATCCCGGCACCCCGCGCCCCGACAGCACCCCCACCGGACAGGTGGCGGCACCGGACGAGGGACGACACCGAGGATGAGACCCGAGGCGGTGCGGCGGGACGACGACCTCACGGGCGGGCGGCGAGCGAGAGCGAGAGCGAGGCCCCAATGAACGCCGACCTGGAGGTCATGGGGATCGCGCTCGACTGTTCGACAGCGGCCGCGCTCACCGGCCTGCCGTTGCTGCGGGCGCTCCGGAAGCGGCCGTTGTGGGCGACAGCCACGTCACTGAGCGTAATACCGGTCGTCGCGGTGACGGCGGGGGTCGCCGGCACGGCGCAGGCAATGTTCCTCTCCGATCACGACCTGCGGGTCGTGCTCATCGTGGTCGCCGTGTCGGCGGTGGTGGCGTCGGCATCCGCGGTGCGCCTGGGTGGCCCGGTCGTGGCGGCGATCGGGACGCTGACCCGAGCGACGGCGGCCCTGGGCGAGCCGGGCTATCGCGGCGCCGGCCATGTTCCGACCGCCGAGCTCAGCGCGCTGGCGACGGCCCTGGACGCGACCCATGTCCGCCTGGTCGAGGCGCGGGAACGGGAACGGGCCCTGGAGGCGAGCCGCCGCGAGCTGGTGGCCTGGATCAGTCATGACCTGAGAACCCCGCTCGCGGGAATCCGGGCGACGGCCGAGGCCCTGCAGGACGGCCTGGTCACGGACGCCGAGACGACGGCCCGCTACCACCGGCTGATGCTCG
Source organism: Frankia sp. CcCS3 (assembly GCF_977927575.1). Taxonomy (NCBI): domain Bacteria; kingdom Bacillati; phylum Actinomycetota; class Actinomycetes; order Frankiales; family Frankiaceae; genus Frankia; species Frankia sp. CcCS3. The sequence goes on along the minus strand of NZ_CDWRCL010000060.1, from coordinate 14,210 downwards.
CCGACGCCGAGCGGCTGACCGGCATGGTCGACGACCTGTTCGAACTGGCCCGGCTGCAGGCCGGTGCGCTGCGGCTGAGCCTGGAGAAGGTGCGCGTCGCCGATGTCGTCTCGGACGCGATCGCCGCGGTGGACCCGATCGCGCGGGCCAAGGGAGTCGTCGTCAGCGGGCGGGCCGATCACGCCGGGTACGTCGACGCCGACGCGGCCGAGGTGGGGCGCGTGCTGACCAATCTCCTCGTCAACGCCATCAGGCACACCCCCGACGACGGAACGGTGGAGATCACCGCTACCGCGGACGCCGACCGGGCGGTCTTCGCCGTGGCGGACCGGTGCGGCGGCATCCCGCAGGAGGAGCTGCCCCGCGTGTTCGACCTCGGATTCCGGGGCGAGTCGGCCCGGACCCCCGGCGGTGACGACAACCCGCACCAGCCACGGATGCGGTCGGGGATCGGCCTCGCGATCGTCCGCGGCATCGTCGAGGCGCACGGGTGCGACGTCACCGTGCACAACCATCGGGAGGGCTGCCGCTTCGTCGTCGCGCTCCCCACGTCCTGACGTCCGGACGCCGCCCGGGGTTACGACGGTGCCGGCACAGGGGCCGGGCCGGAGACGTTCCGCGGTTCGTAAGATCCGGCGCGTCCCGGCACCGCTAGCGTCGGCGTCATGCGGGTTCTCGTCACCGGTGGCGCCGGCTTCATCGGTTCTCACGTTGTCGACGCGCTGGTCGCGGCGGGCGGCGAGGCCAGGATCCTCGACGCCCTGCTTCCGGCGGTGCACCGGACGAAGCCCCAGGTCAACAACGCCGCCGAGATGATCGTTGGGGACATGACCGATCGGGGCCAGGTCGCCGAAGCACTGAGCGGGATCGACGTCGTATGCCACCAGGCCGCCATGGTGGGTCTGGGTGCCGATCTGGACGACCTTCCGGCGTATGCCACGAACAACGATCTCGGCACCGCGGTCCTGCTCGCGGCGATGGCCCGCGCCGGAGTGGGGCGACTGGTCCTGGCGAGCTCCCTGGTGGTCTACGGCGAGGGTGGTTACCGCTGCCCGACGGACGGACCGGTGCGCCCCGGACCACGGCAGGCCGCCGACCTGGACGCGGGCCGTTTCGAGCCGCCGTGCCCACGGTGCCACCGGCCGCTCTCGCCCATCGTGGTCCACGAGGACGCCCCCTTGGACCCCGCAACGCGTATGCGGCGACCAAGGTCGCCCAGGAGCATCTCGCGGCGGCATGGGCGGCGGAAACCGGCGGGACCGTCGTGGCACTGCGCTACCACAACGTCTACGGTCCGCGGATGCCCCGGGACACCCCCTACGCCGGCGTCGCGTCGATCTTCCGCAGTGCGCTGGAACACGGGCGGGCCCCGCGGGTCTTCGAGGACGGCCGGCAGCTGAGGGATTTCGTGCACGTCCACGACGTCGCGCAGGCCAACCTGCTGGCGTCCCAGCAGCCGCAGGCACCCGGCCGGCTGGTTCCCCTCAACATCGGCTCCGGTGATCCCCACACCGTCGGGGACATGGCGGACGCGCTGGCTCGTGCCTTCGGCGGTCCGAAGCCCGTCGTGACCGGTACCTCCCGGGTCGGCGACGTCCGCCACATCGCCGCGTCCTCGGCTCGAGCAGACGATCTTCTCGGCTACCGGCCGCGGGTCGACTTCGCCGGGGGGATGCGGGCCTTCGCCCATGATCCGCTGCGAGACTAAGGTTCTCCCCGGATCCGCGATCCTCCCTGGCCCGCTCGGGGCAGACCCACGAAGGACTAATCCCCGTCGGCCACCTTCATGAGATCGAAGATGCATCCGCCGAACATGCTGCCCGTGAAAACTGCCCGTGAACGTGCAGGACGCGAACGTCATGTCAAAGAACGAGCACCGAATGAAGGTGCAGGTGGTGAAAGCAGTATCCGAATAGACTGATGTGCTAAACCGGACCCCCAGAAGGTGCGCTCAGTCAAATCCACCACACGAAGAAAACATGATCATAGCTCTGGCCAGACAGATCCCCGCCGTCGGGGCCCAGGGACCGGGTGGTCGCCCGCGTCCGCGGGGCCGGTTCGCCGTATTTCCGTTCGGCCAGGCGCCGCAGCCTTCCGGCCAGACACGATCTTCAGTGCCCACCTCACGGTTGCCCCCGAACTGGGCGCACCACTCGACGAGGTATCAATCGCCCACGAATTGTGTTGCATGCCACATGCCCCGTCGACGCTATCCGGCGACAGGAGGTGATGATAAACACGATCCCATCTCGGATATACGGCGGAAAATAGTAGCCGGGGTCCGGCACCATCAGGTATATGATCTTCGCGGCGCCAAGGGGCACCGCCGGAGTCAAGAGGCTGAGCGGAGAAGGATCGTGACCACGGACAGCGCCCAGACAGGGCAGGCCGGCGAACCGGAACGGCTCGAGGAGCGAAGCACCTCCCCGCACCGAGTAGTGATCATCGGGTCTGGCTTCGGAGGTCTGTTCACCGCGCAGGCCCTCCGCAAAGCACCGGTCGAGGTCACCCTCGTCGCGAAGACGACGCACCATCTGTTCCAGCCGCTGCTCTACCAGGTGGCAACGGGCATCCTGTCCGAGGGCGAGATCGCCCCGACCACCCGTGAGGTATTGAGCCGGCAGGACAACGCGCAGGTCGTCCTCGGCGAGGTGACCACCATCGACGTGAACGCAAGGACGGTCACGTCCCAGTTGCTGGGTCGCACGACCGTGCACCACTACGACAGCCTCGTCGTCGCCGCGGGCGCGGGCCAGTCGTACTTCGGCAACGACCATTTCGCCACGCACGCCCCGGGCATGAAGAGCATCGACGACGCGCTCGAGCTGCGCGGCCGGATCTTCGGGATGTTCGAGCTCGCCGAGGCGTCCACCGATCCCGCGGACGTGGAGCGGCTGCTGACCTTCGTCATCGTCGGGGCGGGCCCCACCGGCGTGGAGATGGCCGGACAGATCGCGGAACTCTCGCGCCGGACCCTGCGGCGGGACTTCCGCAGCATCGACCCTGCCAAGGCCCGAGTCATCCTGCTGGACGCCGCACCCGCCGTCCTGCCGCCGTTCGGCGAGCGGCTCGGCGCGAAGGCGGCCGACAAGCTGACCAAAATCGGCGTCGATGTGCAGCTGGGCGCCAAGGTCGTCAATGTCGACGCGACCGGCATCGACGTCGAGGACAGCGACGGCACCCGCCGGCGCATCGACTCGGTCTGCAAGGTCTGGGCCGCCGGCGTTGCCGCGAGCCCGCTGGGCCGGCAGCTCGCCGAGCAGACCGGTGCGGGGCTCGACCGCGCCGGCCGCATCGAGGTGCTGCCCGACCTCACCCTGCCGGGGCATCCGGAGGTGTTCGTCATCGGGGACATGGCGAGCATCAACCGGCTGCCCGGCGTGGCGCAGGTCGCGATCCAGGGCGGCCGGCACGCCGCCAAGGAGATCCAGGCCTGGGTCGCCGGCAAGCAGACGGGCCGACCGTTCGAATACCATGACAAGGGCAGCATGGCTACCATCTCGCGGTTCAGCGCGGTGGCGAGCATCGGCAAGGTGCAGTTCAGCGGCTTCTTCGCCTGGCTCGTCTGGCTGGCCGTACACCTCGTCTATATCATCGGGTTCAAGCACCGGCTGACCACTCTGCTTCACTGGACGGTGAGCTTCATCGGCCGGGGCCGGTCGGAACGTACCGTCACCGAGCAGCAGATCTTCGCTCGGGTCGCGGTCCAACGCCTCGGAACGGACTTCGCACCGTCCCTGCCCCCGCACGCGAGTCAGGAGGCGCCGTCCTGGACGGGGGCCCGGACGATCGTGCCGATGCAGCCGCAGGCCAAGGACGAGGACAGCCGGCAACCGTCCCGGGTCTAGCGCGTAGCGCGGATCCGGCCTCCGTCCCGATCGATCGGCCGGAGCACGCACCGTCCGCCCGCAGGCATCCGCCGGGGCGGACGGTTGCCGCGTCGAGGTACCGCCGGGCCAGGTACTGCCGCGTCGAGGTACCGCCCGGGTCCGCCACCGCGGGAACCGGCCTTCCACGTGGTTCGCACCACGCCCGCACGTTCCTCACATCTCGCTGTCGCATCGTGGGCTCCGACCGCGTGCCACCGTGGCGCGCGGCGCCCGGCCGGTCGTCGCCGCTCAGGGCCGACGACCGGTTCGCGGCGTGGTGACGCGACACGGAAGGACGACACAGATGCGCAGCTTCCTGACCGGACGATGGGGTGCGGGGGTCGCCGCAGCGGGTCTGCTCGGGCTCGGATTGGGGGTCGGGCTCGGGTTCGGCGGGACAGCCGCGTCCGCCACCCCGGACCGGACCGCCAGCGCAGCAGCCGCCCCGGCCGACCACGCGTTCCTGGGCGACCATCCGCGACTCGCCGAGGCCCGGCTGCGTTCCCACGACGGGCTGCGTCCCCATGGCGGCCTCTGGGCCGGCGGCGGCGTGCGCGGTGAGGCAACGGTCAAAACCGACAAGGGCTTCCAGGTAGTGGCGGGGCAGCGCGGGAAGGTGACCGCGGTGAGCCCCACCTCCCTGACGGTCACCAGTGAGGACGGCTACGTCGGCACCTATGTGATCAACGCCGATACCCGGTTCCGGATCGACGGGGACACCGCGAAGGTCTCCGACCTCCACCCGGGGGTGACGGTCCGGGTGGGCGCAACGGTCAAGGACGGCACCCGCACGGCGGTGGTCGTCGCCCAGCCCAAGGACTGACCCACCGCCGAGGGCCTATCCCGGCACCGAAGATCACCTGGGGGACGCCTGTCAGCGTGACGGCGGCGTCCCCCTCCCTCCGCCATCCGGCTCGTCCGGAGGAAGCTCCGGACAGCCCTCGCATTCGAGGTCCGCGGCGCGGACCATGCGACACCGCGGGCACGGTGCCCCCGGCCGCATCATCGTCTTCAGCCCCTGGCGGGGACGCCGTCCCCGATGTTCCGGACACCGCAGGTACAAGAAGTCGGCCTGAACGGGCATCGAGTTCTTCATGGCAGGGGAACCTTTCCGGTTCCGCCGCATTCCCGACACTTGATATTGGCGTCACCGTCGAAAAGACCGTCCTCGTCCACTTCCGCCTGCGGACGCGTCTGATACTGCGTGCCGTTGCAGGACGAGCAGGTCATCAGGCCCAGGCTGAGCCGCTCGTCTGGCGGCCGAAAATACCGACTGGATCTTTTTCGTTGCCTCACCACGCGATCAAAGGTGCACGCTCCATCACAGCCTGTCCAGACGCATCCACCACCAGGGCGTCATCCGGGAGACAGGCGCACCGTACTCATCCCATCCATCACTCGTCCGGCTACTTTGCCTACATTTCGGCACCCGGGCCGGCGCCATGGTGAGCAGCGGGAACGACGGAACGATCATCGGTGCCCGGCCGCGGCACGAGGCCGGGCGCGCCGACCCGCTGACGAGCGGCGAGGCATCACCAGCCACGGGTGTGCCCGGATCATCCTGGTCTCATACGATGACCGACTGATTCGTCGAGGCAGGCAGGAAGGCCGTCGTGCCGCGGTGGCCTGCCCCGGCACCGCGGTCGGCGCGCAGTCCGTGGCCACCCGGAGAAGGACGAGGGATGGATGATCAACAGTGCTGCCCACGTACGGACCAACCGTGCCCGCTGGAACGAGATCTCCGACGACTACCAGCGACTGAACGCCCCGCAGATCCGCCGGCAGGTGTTCACCGGCGATATCTCCTGGGGGCTGTGGGCCGTTCCGGAATCACGGCTCGGCGTGCTCGGTGAGGTCACCGGACGGGACATCCTGGAGATGGGCTGCGGGGGCGGCCAGTGGTCGAGCGCGCTGGTCCGGCGGGGGGCCGACCGATCGGCTTGGACCTCTCCGAACGGCAGCTGCACCACAGCAGACGGCTCACCGCGGAGACCGGACTGTCCTTCCCCCTGGTCCAGGCGAGTGCCGAGGCGGTGCCCTTCGCCGACGGCTCGTTCGACATCGTCTTCGCCGACCACGGCGCCTTCTCCTTCGCGGACCCCTTCCGGGCCGTGCCGGAGGCCGCACGCGTGCTGCGCCCCGGCGGCCTGCTCGCCTTCAGCCACGTCAGCCCGATCTACGAGATCACCGTGGCGCCGGGCCGGGACGCCCCCGGCAGTCGCCTGACCCGCGACTACTTCGGGCTGCGTCTGCTGGCCGAGGCCGACGGCCTGGTCAGCGCCAACCTTCCCTACGGCACCTGGATCAGGCTCTTCCGGGACAACGACCTCGTCATCGAAGATCTTCTGGAACCTCGCCCGGCACCGCCGGCATCCGACGATCACAGCGAGGAACCGGCACCCGCCCAGCCCGAACGCGGCGACGAGGCATGGGCGCGCCGCTGGCCCTCCGAATGCATCTGGCGGCTACGCAAGCCGACGCGGTGAAGGCATCGGCCTCGTGACCACCACCCTGACTGGCGACGCCGCCCCGCACGCCGCTCTGCTGACGGGCATGGCGGATCTCGCCCGCCGGCTCCAACCGGGCGGCCGGGAGGCTCCCGTCGTGCTGTCGCACCACGGTGAACGGCTGATCGTGCGCCACGGTGACGTCGTGCTCAAGGCCCACCCGCCCGGATCCGACCCACAGCCGCTCGCGGCCCGGCTCCGGCTCGTGGCCCAGCCGCGCCTGGGCCACATCCTGCTGTCCCCGCTGCCCCTGCCGTCCCCGCTGCCTCTGCCGTCCCCGCCGTCCCACGCCACCCATACCGGTCTGGACGGGCTCGCCGTCCGGGTCCACGACCGATGGGTGAGTGCCTGGCCGGCCGGCTCGACGCTCGGACTGGACCAGGTCGACGATGTTCCCTGGGCCGAGGCCGTTCCCTGGGCCGAGGCTGCCGCGCTGCTGGCGAGTCTGCATCGCATCCCGGTCACCGCGTCGGATCTCCTCGTGCTCCCCCGGGCCACGGTGCTCCGCCGGCTGCGGCACGACGTGGCTCGACTGCGCGACCAGGCCGGCCATCCACGTGCCGAGGTGGTCCTGCGCGCCGCCGCGACCCTGCCCGAGTGGGCGTTGCACCACCAGATCCAACCGGATCAACCGGATCAACCGACCCGACCGGGACGGTCACGCCGGCCGGCGCGGCCATTGACGATCATCCACGGTGACTGGCACTTCGGACAGCTCGTCGCGCTGCCCCGACTCGGCTGGCGCATCATCGACGTGGACGATCTCGGGCTCGGGGACCCGGTATGGGACCTGGCCCGGCCGGCGGCCTGGTACGCGGCCGGCCTGCTGCCGATGGACGTCTGGGCGCGGTTCGTCGACGGCTACCAGGCCGGTGGCGGCCCGGCGCTGCCGGGCGGCGAGGATCCCTGGACGGCCCTGGACCTGCCCGCCCGCGCGATTGTCGTGCAGTACGCGGCCATCGCGGTCGCCGCGCGTCTCGACGGCGACGCGCCCGGTGCCGGGCCCGAACCTGATCCGATCTCCGATGCCTTCGTCGAGTGCTGCCGGCGGATGGCCCGGGTTGGCCCGTACCCGTCCGGATCTCGACTATCCACCGGCTGACTTCCGCGGGATCGGTACGCTACCCGCAGCCAAGGATGTCTCCCCGCCATGAACGGCAGGTTCGGCATGAGTTACACCCTGCAGTGTCCCAAGTGCCACGCGATGATGCGGACGTACAACCGCAACGGCATCCAGATCGAGCAGTGCGACGGATGCCGGGGCATCTTCCTCGACTACGGCGAGCTGGAGGCCATCACCCGGCTCGAGGCGCAGTGGTCCCAGCCCCCGCCGCCACCCCCGGCTGCGCCCCACGCCCAGCCGGGGCACTATGCCCAGCCCGCCTGGGGGACTCCCTACGGGCACGGCGGGCATGGGCGCCACCACAAGCACGGCGGCCTCGCCCGGCTGCTGTTTTCCTCCTGACCCGCGCTCCGGCCGGCCGTCAACCCGACGTCAACTCCGGGGCGGGGCCGGCCCTCGGGCGGCGCTCAGGACAGCGCGAGCAACGCGCCGAGGGTGAAGCCAACCGCGGCGAGCCACACGAAGGTGGGCAGGGCGCGCAGCCAGCTCGCCACGGGCGAGTGGCCGGCGTGACGCTGAGCCGGGACCTGGGCGGAGCCCGCCGCCGCCGGGACGGGGCTGGGATCGATGCGGCCGCCCTGGCCGGCCAGCACGGTCGCCAGGGCCCCGACGTCCGGGTCGTCGGGCGCGGCGGGCGGGCGCCGCGGCGTAGGACTGACCGGGGCCAGGACGACCGTCGGCCCGTTCGCCGCGCCGAGATGCACCCGCACCTCGCCGTCGGTCAGGGCAACGCTGCCGGTCCGGGCGCCGTCCACCCAGATGCCGTTGGAACTGACGTCCTGGGCGAGCCACCCGGCGTCGCCGCGGGGCTCCAGCAGGACGTGACGCCGGGACACCCGGCCGTCCGCGATGACGACATCGCAGTCACGGCCGCGGCCGACGACGTGACTGCGGTCGGCGGACAGCACGCTCTGGCCGGACGGGACGGTGATCCGCAGCCCTGTCGGGTCCACTGTTTCTCCTCCTGAGAGGATCCGGCTCCTGCCGAGATCCGGGCGATCGGGGCGCGGGGGTCAGGCGGGGAAGACGGCGTTGTCGCGGACGGTGACAGCGACCGGCGGCAGCGGCTGTTTCGCCGGCCCCGCGACGGGTTCCCCGGTGCGGGTGTCGAAGGCGCTGCCGTGGCACGGGCAGAGGATGCGGCCCTTCTCGATCGCGTTCACCGAGCATCCCTGATGGGTGCAGACGGTGGAGAAACCCTGGATCGTGCCGGCGGCGTTCCTCGTGAGCACCAGGCCGGCGTCGCCGAGGATGAGACCGCCGTCGGCCGGCACCTCGTCGACCCGGGCGAGGGGCGCCGTGCCGCCGGCTTGGCCGCCGCCGTTGCCCGCGCCCGAACCGTCGCTACCCCCGCGGGTCCCGCCCGCGGTCGCCTGCCGTGGCTTCGGATCGGCCGCGTCGCTGCAGCTGGCGACGGCATACCCGACGGCACCCGCGGCGACGGTGACCGCGAGGCCGGGGGCCACGAGGCGCCGCGTCGGTGTTTCCTGCGTCATGACTTTTTCCTCGGGATCCTGTTCAGACGTGCGGAATACCGGACTGGGTGAAAAACCACAGTGAAGCCGTCAACCAGATTGTGACCAGGGGAACAAGAACCGTCGAGCCGAGCACGGGCAGTACCCGCCCCGGTAACCCGCTGGTCCGTAGACTGATCATCTTTGCCGTATAGGCCCCGTAAAAGGCGCAGCCCAGGAGGCTGTGGAGGAGCACCCGGGTGCCATCGCTGGCAAAGCCCAGCGCCCAGATGCAGTGGAAGGCCACTGGCAGGGTGAGGACGAACGCGGTCGTCCCGCTCCATCGGTGCAGCGGGCCGGCCCAGCTCGGCGCCGGGCCCGCGCCGGGCAGCCGTCCCCACATCCACAGTGCCGTGGCCAGCTGAACGAGTAGCAGAACGGCGGCGGCCGTCGTCAGCCACGCCTTCATCGGCAGCATGCCGGAGAAACCGAGGGTGAACAGCGGCCGCCCGGCTGGTTCATGAACCCTCGCGTACACACCGGTCGACACCGCGACGGCGGCACCGACCAACAAGGCAACGCCTAATGCCGTACCCGCATTCGTCTGCCGTTCGGCCCGGTCCGTGCCGGCTGCCATACCGCCCCCCGTCCCCTGAGACATCCTTGCTGCGCGAACTATGCCGGAAAGAACGCGGGCGCGTCCAGAGCCGTCGGGGAGAGGACATCGTCAGTGGGATGACGATGCCGGCGGCTTGGATGACGGGCGGGCCGGAGCAGGGCCCGGCGTCAGGGCCGGAGACGGGCCCGCACCGCTCGGCGGAGTTCGTCGGTCGCGTCGACAACGACGCGGCGCAGGAGCGGGTCGAGACGATCGCGGGCCAGCAGGGCGTCCGCCTCCCGCACCGTCCCCACAGACACGGCGAACTGCGGATAGGCGTAGGTGGCGATCTGCCGGGCGGCGTGCGGGGATCGCCGGGCCGCCATCGCCGGCATCTGCTCGAAGTAGCGGGAGACGTACCCGTCGGTGAGATCCGCCTGCTCAGGCTGCCAGAAACCCTCGGCCGTCGCGGCGACGAGCCGGGCGGACATCGTGTCGTCGTCCACGATCGTCCGCCAGGCCCGGGCCTTCGCCTCGAGATCGGCGACGGCGGCGCGGGCCCGCGCCGCATGCTCAGCGGCCCGGGCGCTGCGATCATGCCGGCTCTCGGCCGCGATCTCCGCCTCCCCGGCCCGCCCGAGTACGACCAGCCGGTGTAGCAGAGTCCAGCGTAGGTCCGGGTCGATGACCAGTCCGGCCGGCACGCCCGCCCCGGCGAGCCACGCCGCCAGTGTTCCCGCCTGCGCCGGTCCACTGCACCCGATGACCCCGCGGGCGGCGGAAAGCTGATGACCGCCTCCCAGTGCGGCGGCCGCGAGGACCCGCGCGCAGGCGGCGTGGAGCTCCTGCGCGGCCGCCGGTCGCGCCGACGGTGCGAGGTAGCGGTTCAGCGCGGTGGCCCGGGCGAAACGCAGGGCGTCCTCGAAGACAGCGATCTCGGTCTCCCGGGGCAGCGCACCCACGGCGAGCGTCAGATAGTCGGCGGCGGGCCATTCGGCGTCCCGGGTCGCGTCGGCCGCGGCCGCCCAGATGATCGCCCTGGCAAGCGGATCGGCCGTCCGCGGCAGGACGGTGGGCAAAGCGGCGAGGTCGGCCGGGGTGAAACGGACCTTGGCGTAGGTCAGGTCGCCGTCGTTGACCAGCAGCAGGCATCCCGCCTCGCTCCCGACCAGTGACGCGATCCCGGTGCGCCCGTCCGGCGCCGCCGGATCGATGTCCACCTCCACCCGGCGGAGCAGCACGATCGGCTCGGTCGGGTCGGTCGGCTCTGCCGGGCCGTAGACGCCGATGCGGTGCGGACGCAGCGTCGGGTGCGTCGGCGGTGCCGTCTGGATCACCGTGACCTGCGCGAGGCGGCCGTCGGAACCGATCGTGATCTCGGGGCGCAGCGTGTTGACCTGTGCGTGGCGCAGCCACACCTCGGCCCAGCCGGCGAGGTCCCGGCCGCTCGCCGTGGTCAGCGCGGCGAGCAGGTCGGCCAGGGACGCGTTGGCGAAGGCGTGCTGGGCGAAGTACGCCCGCAGCCCGGTCAGGAAGGCGTCGTCGCCCACCCAGGCGACCAGCTGCCGCAGGGCCGACGCTCCCTTGGCGTAGGAGATGCCGTCGAAGTTCAGCAGGGCGAGCGCGGTGTCGGGGACGTCGGCCGGGGCCACCGGGTGCGTCGACGGCCGCTGGTCGGCGGCGTAGCCCCAGCTCTTGCGACCGACGGCGAAGCTGGTCCACGCCCCGGTGAACCGCGTCGCCTCGGCGGTCACCCGATAGCCCATGTACTCGGCGAACGACTCGTTCAGCCACAGGTCGTCCCACCAGCGCATGGTGACCAGATCACCGAACCACATGTGGGCCATCTCGTGGGCGATGACGACGGCACGCAGCTCCCGTTCGGCCTCGGTCACCGCCGAGCGGAACACAAACTCGTCCCGGAAGGTCACGCACCCCGGGTTTTCCATCGCGCCGGCGTTGAACTCGGGCACGAACGCCTGATCGTAGGTCCCGAACGGGTACCGGCTCGCGAACAGCTCGTGGTAGCGGTCCAGGCAGGCCCGGGTGATGCCGAAGATCTCCGCCGCGTCGGCGTCGAGGTACGGCGCGAGCGAGCGGCGGCAGAGCAGCCCGAGCGGGATGCCGTCGTGGAAGTCCTCGACGAGGTGGTACGGCCCCGCGACCACCGTCACGAAGTAGGTCGCCAGGGGGGCCGTCTCGGTGAACTCCCACCGCCCCGGCAAGGTCTGCTTCCCGGCGCCGTTCGCCCGCACCGTCCAGTCGGGGGGTGCGGCCACGCTCAGGCGCACCGGCGCCTTGAGATCGGGCTGGTCGAAGCAGGCGAACATCCGCTGGGCGTCGTCGAGGAAGGTCTGCGCATACAGGTAGACCTCGCCGTCCTCCGGGTCGGTGAACCGGTGCAGCCCCTCGCCGGTGTTCGAGTACCTCATCGTGGCCGTCACCACGAGCTCGTTCGTCGCGTGCAGCGCCGCGAGGGGGAGCCGGTTGCCGTCGACGGCGGAGGGGTCCAGCGGCTGGCCGTTGAGCCACAGCTGCTGGATGGATGCCGGTTTGAGCTCGACGAACGTCGTCAGCGCCGGTTCGCCACCCGCCGACGAGCCGTCCGTGGCGAGAGAGCCGTCCGTGGGGGAACGGAGGCTGAAGCGCACCCTGGTCGTCGAGCCGAACTCCGTCGACGTGCGCGCCGCGGTCAGGTCGAGCTCGATCTCGTAGCCGTCAACGCGGACCAGGCCGGCACGGGCGAGGGCTTCGTCCCGGGTGAGGCTGTGCATACGGCGAACTTATGGGATGCTTCGTCGCCCGTCCGGCGCGGACCCGGTCACCCCTCCGATCTTGCCGGGTGGCTCGTCGATGTCAGTGCCCAGGGGCGAGGACAGGGTCGGTGACGCCGTGGGGGCAGGCGAACCGCTCGATGTCCCAACCGGCCCGGCCGGCCCCGGCCCGGTAGGCGCTGTCGTAGAAGCCGAGGACGCCGGCCCGCCGGTCCGGGCTGCGTTCGAGGGCCGCGAGCGGGAGGACTCCGAAGCTGACCACCTCCCGCGAATAGGCCTCCCGGGTGACCGGATCGGTCTCGGCGGACTGGTCGACGGGCCGGTCGGCGAATCGGGTATGGGCGATGTCGAAGGTGTGCCAGAAATGGTGGACCGGGCTGACCTTGCCGCTGAATCCGGCGGCGAATTCCTCCAACAGCAGGTTGACCTGGCTGAGCGTCTGCCAGTAGCGGGCCACCGCCGCCGGGTCATAGGCGGCGTGCTCGGTGTCCTCGTTGAACGGACGTGCCGCGTCCAGCAGATCGAACGGATGCGGATGGTCAAGGCGGATCTTGATGCCGAGTGCCGCCAGCGCGTCGAAGGTGCGGCGGTAGAACGACGCTACCGACTGCGCGACCAGGGGAAACGAGATCGTCTCGCCGTCCAGGCGCTGGACGACCAGCTCATGACCGACGAAGTCGAAGTCGATGGTGAAGATCGGGTTTCCGTCGAGCTGGCCCATCGGACGCGTCGTCAGTCCACGGCCGGTCAGCTGGAACGGCACATTCCACCAGTGGTTGCGCCGTGGGCTCGCGGCCAGCCGGATCTTGCCGACGACCTGCAGGTAACGGTGTACGGTCTGCCTGGTCTCGGCCCAGCAGGACAACGGGAACGGGGCCAGCATCTCGACCATGGCGATCCCTCCGAACCGAACGAAGTGGAGCGGACAGCGCCAGCCTGAACACCGAAGGTGTTCCACGCATCCCGGGGGAGGACGTCACGGTTCAGCAGCGGTCGGGCCGGCCACGGCAGTCCGGGACGATGACCCGGCGAATCTCGATCTCCCCGTCGCCGAACGACTTGAGGACCACCGAGTGCCGGAGCGCCTCGGCGACGAGCGGGATCTCACCGAGCACCGAGTCGGGGGGCTTGCCCATCATCAGGTAGTCGACGTCACGCCAGCCGTGGGGGAACCGGCCGCGCACCTGAGGGTCGAGGTCCAGCTTGTAGAACCGCACTGGCAGCGGCCGGCGCCCGGCGATCGTGAGGTCGGTCCAGGCGATGTCGTCAGTGATGACGGTGCCCTCGGAGGAAATATTCGCGAGAAACCATCGGGTCGCCTCGCGGCTCGGGGCACTCGCGTCCCGGGTGAGCGCGGTGCGGATCTTCGGTGTCCAGTCCGGGATCACCGTCGCGGCGGCCACGGACAGGGCCACAAGGACCACGAGGCAGCGCAGGCCGTTGACGATCGTGGCCGCGGTCGGCCCCGACCTCGACTCTGACTTCGACTCCGGTCGGGCATGATGCGGCGGACCGCGTCGCGGCTGTGCTCCACTCGGCAGGACGGCGTCGAGCAGCCCTGCCACGCACAACGCGGCGAATGGGAGCATCGCGGTGATGTAGGGGTTGGGCAGGTAGCCGTTGCGGAAAACGAAGGCGAACTGCAGCAGCAGCAGTCCGGCGACGACCCGCAGCCGCCGCAGGGCGAGCAGGGGAACCGCGGCCGCAATACCGGCGAGGACCAGGTAGGGATCGAGATCGAGCCAGGACCGCACGACATGGTAGGTGTCACTACCGGTGTCAAGCACGCTGCCGCTCGGGGCCCGGTCGAACAGCTGCCATCTGATCGCCCATTCCAGCGAGACGTGGCCGGGCCCCTCGAACGTAAACATTCACCTGCTTTAGC
>NZ_CDWRCL010000059.1:0-18435 GCF_977927575.1 Frankia sp. CcCS3 | reverse complement strand
GCGCAGCGCGCGGATGAAACGGCCCGCCTCCCCGCGTAGCCGGGCCGAGATGCGCAGGACCTGACGGCCGCGGGGAGTGGTGAGCTCGACGGTGATCACATCTCCGTGCTTGACGCCTCGGGACGCCGTCACCTCACGACGGTCGAAGACGACGTCGAACCAGTCGCCCTCCCGCGGGAAGGGGGCGAGGACCAGCAGCCGCCGATCGGTCAGCATGATCCAGCGCGAGGCCCCGAACCGGTGTCCGACGAAGGATTCGACCTTCGCCGTGAACCGTCCGGGCCCGCTCGGGTCGGTGAGCCGACCGCGCAGCACGACCTCGATGAACTCGCCGGACTCCAAGGGCACTGCCGGGAGACGACGATGGGACGGTATCAGGGGCACGGGCGTCAGTGTCCTCCACGCACCCCGTACAGTCGCCGGGTGAGGGCACAGGCGGACGAACCGAACGCGGCGGCCTCGGCCGCCACCCTGGCCGAGCTGACCGGAGCCGACCGGCACGACATCGCGATCGTGCTGGGATCGGGCTGGCCCCCGGCCGGCGATGTACTGTCCCGGCAGGCGACCGACGTCACCGAGGTCACGTTTACCCAACTCGGCGGCTTCCCATCCAACACCGACGTTCCCGGGCACAAGCCGACCGCACGCTCCGTCCAGCTCGGCGACCGCCGCCTGTTGATCTATCTGGGCCGCGTACATCCCTACGAGGGCCATGACCTGTCCCGGGTGGTCCACGCGGTCCGCCTGGCCTGTGCGGCCGGCGCGTCGACCGTCATACTGACGAACGCCGCCGGCGGTCTGCGCGCGGACATGTACGTCGGCCAGCCCGTCCTGGTCGCCGACCACCTGAACCTGACCGGCCGCTCACCCCTGGTCGGTCCGGCGTTCACCGACCTGACCGACGCCTATTCCCCCCGGCTACGGGCGCTTGCCCGCGAGGTCGATCCCACCCTGGCCGAAGGAGTGTATGCGGGACTGCCCGGTCCGCACTTCGAGACACCCGCAGAGATCCGCATGCTGCGGCTCCTGGGAGCCGACCTGGTCGGCATGTCGACCGTGCACGAGACGATCGCGGCGCGGGCCGCCGGAGCGGAGGTGCTGGCCCTGTCCCTGGTCACCAACCTCGCAGCGGGGATGAGCGGCGAGCCGCTAGATCATCTCGAGGTGCTGG
The DNA here is from genome assembly GCF_977927575.1 of Frankia sp. CcCS3. NCBI lineage: Bacteria > Bacillati > Actinomycetota > Actinomycetes > Frankiales > Frankiaceae > Frankia > Frankia sp. CcCS3. The sequence continues at coordinate 17,264 of NZ_CDWRCL010000059.1, read as the reverse complement.
CCACGGGAGCTGCCGCCGCGGAACGCATGGGTATCCTGCTCGCCGACATCGTCACCCGGCTGTAGGACCACGGCGCAATCGCGATGCCGTCCTCGTCCCGACCAGGCCCGACGTCCCTGCCCAGCCCACTCGCCGAGCAGGTCGAGGCCTGGCTGGCCGATGATCCGGATCCCGCCGACCAGGCCGAACTGGCCCGGCTGCGCGACGGCGCGGGTCACGATGCCACGCTGCTCGCGGAGCTGGCCACACGTTTCCACGGACCGCTGCGGTTCGGCACAGCCGGGTTGCGCGGGCCACTGCGCGCCGGTCCAGCCGGCATGAACACCGCCGTGGTGCGCCGCGCCGCCGCCGGACTCGCCACCTGGCTCACGAGCAGGGCGACACCACCAGCACAGGCGGCACCGAGTTCCTCGACGGCGACCGTCGTCGTCGGCTACGACGCCCGGCATCGCAGCGAGGCGTTCGCCCTCGACAGCGCCCGGGTGTTCGCCGGTGCCGGACTGCGGGCGCTGGTACTCCCCGGGCCGGTGCCCACTCCGGTGCTGGCCTTCGCCGTGCGCAGGCTGGGCGCGGACGCCGGCGTGATGGTCACGGCCAGCCACAATCCGGCCACCGACAACGGCTATAAGGTCTACCTGGGTGATGCTTCCTCGGGCGCCGCGCGGGGGGCGCAGCTCGTGGCTCCGGCGGACAGTGAGATCGAAGGAATGATCGCGGCTGCCGGCCCCGCCCGGGCGATCCCACTCGCCGAGACCTGGCGGAGGCTCGATGCGGATGTCGTCGACGACTACATACACGCGGCGGCCACCGCCGGCCGGGCAGCCACAGCCACCGACCTACGCACAGACGTGACCACGGACGTGACCACGGACGCGACGACCCTGACCGTTGCGTACACCCCGTTGCACGGTGTCGGCGCAGCCGTTCTCAGCGCCGTGTTCACCGCCGCGGGTCTCGCCGCACCCGATGTCGTCCACGAGCAGGCCGAACCCGATCCGGAGTTTCCGACAGTCCAGTGGCCGAACCCCGAGGAGGCGGGGGCGATGGACCGGGTTCTGGCGCTCGGCGAGCGCATCGACGCCGATCTGGTACTCGCCAACGATCCCGACGCCGACCGGTGCGCCGTCGCCGTCGGAGGGCGGGTACTCAGCGGTGACGAGGTCGGTCTGCTTCTCGCCGATCATGTCCTGCGCTCCCGCCCCGGTCCGGTAACGACCACCATCGTCAGCTCCTCCGGTCTGCGTGCGCTGGCCGCCGAGGTCGGGGTTCCTTACGCCGAGACGCTGACCGGCTTCAAGTGGATCATGCGTGCGGACGCGCGGCTGGTCTTCGGCTACGAGGAGGCACTCGGATACGCCGTCGCCCCGGATCTGGTCCGCGACAAGGACGGCATCACCGCCGCCCTCGCCATCGCTCTGATCGCCGCGCGGGCGAAGCGACGAGGTCGGACCCTGCCAGGCCTGCTCGACGAGTTGTCCGCACGACTCGGTGTCCATCTCGCGGGGCAACACTCGGCGCGCTTCGACGACGTCACCCAGATCGACGAGATGATGCACCGCCTGCGGGTCCAGCCGCCGACCAGCCTCGCCGGGCGTCCCGTCACCGGAGTCCGTGACCTGCTGGCCGGCGGGCGGGACGGGAACGCACCGGCGGGGGGGATCCCCCCTCGACCCGCACGCCCCATGGAGCGTGCCGGCCCCATGGACCGTGCCGACGCGGCGCATCCGGTCCTGCCACCCGCCGACGTGCTCATGCTGTTCCTCGACGAGGATCGGGTGATCTTCCGCCCGAGCGGGACCGAACCCAAACTAAAGGTGTACCTCGAGACCGTGGAGCCGGTGCCGGGGCATGCCGTCGACGCGGTGCCCGCGGCTCGGGACCAGGCCGCGGCACGCCTGCTCCACCTGCACACGGCCGCGGGCAATCTGCTCGACGGACGCGACGGAGATCACATCTCGCCGAAGATCCGATCACCCGCGTCGCCGAGCCCGGGCACAATATAGGCCGTCTCGTTCAATCTCTCGTCGACCACGGCGGTCACAACGGTCAGGTCGGCCGTGCCGACCGCAGGGCCACCGGATTCCAGCGCCGCAAGGCCCTCCGGTGCTGCCACCACGGAGACCACGGTGACGCCCCGCGCCCCGCGGTCGGCGAGCAGCCGCAGGCAGTGCAGGGCCGAACCGCCGGTGGCGAGCATCGGGTCGAGCAGCAGCACCGGGCGGCCGGCCAGATCGGTGGGGATCGCCTCCAGGTAGGCCGTGGGTTCGAAGGTCGTCTCGTCGCGGGAGAGCCCGATGAACGCGGTGTGGGCGTCGGGAAGCAGGTTGAGCGCCGCCGGCAGCATGCCGAGCCCGGCCCGCAGCACCGGGACGACGACCGGTTCCGCGGCCAACCGCACCCCGGAGGTCGTGGCCAGCGGAGTCGTGACGGTGACCGGCATCGTCGGCAGCGTACGGGTCGCCTCGTACACGAGCATCATCGCCAGGTCGTACAGGACGGGCCGGAACCGGGACCGGGGCGTGCGCTCGTCCCGCAGGACGGTCAGCGACGAGGCCGCGAGGGGATGGTCGACGATGTGCAGCTGCACGGAAGGACACCTCGTACGCGAAGCCGGGCGATCGGCAATGATGCAACGTATGACAACGGCTCCGGCCGGATCGGACCGTCCCGGCGAGGAACCCGAGAAGTGCCCCTCCCGACCGGCCGCCGGCGCTCGCCCCACGCTGCGGCGCGCCGAGGTGGCCCGGATAGTCGACCACACACTGCTACAGCCGTCCGCCACCGGCGAGGAGATACTCGCGCTGTGCGGGGAAGCTGCCAAGCTGGGTGTCGGTGCCGTCTGTGTGGCGCCGACCCATGTCTACCTGGCCGCCGCGAGTACCCGACGGGACGGCGGTGAGGTCGGGCCGGCCTTCGGCGTCGCCTCCGTCATCGGCTTTCCGCACGGCACGCACCTGACCGTCATCAAGGCCGAGGAGGCGCGGCGGGCGGTCGCGGACGGCGCCACGGAGATCGACATGGTCATCGACATCGCCAACGCGATGGACGAGAACTGGCGAGCGATCGAGACCGAAATCACCGAGGTCCGGCTGTCGGTGCCGCCGGACGTCGTGCTCAAGGTCATCCTGGAGACGGCCCTGCTGCCGGACGAGAGCATCGTCGCCGCCTGCCGGGCAGCGGAGGCCGGCGGCGCCGAGTTCGTCAAGACCTCCACCGGTTTCCACCCGGCAGGCGGGGCCAGCGTGCGCGCAGTGCGGGCGATGGCGGCGGCCGTGGGTGGCCGGCTCGGTATCAAAGCCTCGGGCGGCATCCGCACCGCCGAGAAGGCGATCGAGATGATCGAGGCCGGCGCGACCCGGCTCGGACTGTCCGCCTCCGCGGATGTGCTCGCCGGCTTTCCCAGGTGACCGGCTTCCCCGGATGATCCGCCGCCGACGGCCACAGCCGAGATCTGACGGCTAGCCCACGCGCCCCGCCACCCAGCAGCCAGACAGATAATCATCAACGAGCCCGCAGGCCTGCATCAGGGCATAGGCGGTGGTCGGACCGACGAAGACGAACCCGGCCGCGCGCAGCCCCTTGGCGAGCGCCACCGACTCGGGGGTCTTCGCCGGCACGTCGGCGAGGGTGGCCGGCGCCACCCGCCCCATCGGCTCCGGCTGGAACGACCAGATCAGATCCTCGAGGGGACGGTCCAGCGTAAGGACGGCGCGGGCATTGGCGATCGTCGCCTCGATCTTGCGGCGGTTTCGAACGATGCCGGCGTCGGCGAGCAGCCGGTCGACATCCGCGGAACCGAACGCGGCCACGGCGGCCGGGTCGAATCCGGCGAACGCCGCCCGGAACGCCGGCCGCTTGCGCAGGATCGTCAACCACGACAGGCCAGACTGGAACGCCTCCAGAGTCAGCCGCTCGAACAGACCGACCGTGTCCCTGACCGGACGCCCCCACTCGTCGTCGTGGTAGGCGACGTACTCCGGCGCGGACAGACCCCACGGGCATCGCAGGCAACCATCGGCTCCCACCACGGCATCCGAGGCGGGCCTCACCGGCCCACCGCTCATCAGGCTGACTCCGCGGAGACAAGCTCCGCATAGCCCGGCTTGATGACGTTGTTGATGAAATCGAGCCGCCGGTCGAAGGGCAGGAAGGCGGACTTCATCGCGTTGAGGGTGAGCCAGCGGATGTCGGACCAGCCGTAGCCGTTGACGTCCACGAGGGTCGCGAACTCACTCGACAGCGACACGCCGCTCATCAGCCTGTTGTCCGTGTTGACCGTGACCCGGAACTGCAGCCGGCGAAGCAGCCCGATGGGGTGCCGCTCGATGCTCGGCGCGGCTCCGGTGTGCACGTTCGACGAGGGACACATCTCCAGCGGCACCCGGACGTCGCGCACGTAGTTCGCGAGATCACCGAGGATCGCCTTACCGTCCGGATCGACCGTGATGTCATCGACGATGCGCACTCCGTGCCCCAGCCGATCGGCGTTGCACCACTGCACGGCCTCCCAGATCGACGGCAGGCCGAACGCCTCGCCTGCATGGATCGTGAAGTGGCCGTTCGCCCGCTGGATGTACTGGAAGGCGTCCAGGTGACGGGTGGGCGGATTGCCCGCCTCGGCGCCCGCGATGTCGAACCCGACCACGCCGGCATCGCGCCACCGGACCACGAGCTCCGCGATCTCCAGTGAGCGGGCCTGATGGCGCATCGCGGTGAGCAGGGCGCGAAGGTGCAGCGGTGTGCCGGCCGAACCGGCCCGGAACCCGTCAAGCACGGCCTCGACCACCGCGTCCAGGGACAGCCCGCGCTCGACGTGCAGCTCGGGGGCGAACCGCACCTCGGCGTAGACGACGCCGTCGGCCGCAAGATCCTCCGCGCACTCCCGCGCCACCCGCATGATGGCCTCCTGGGTCTGCATCACCCCCACCGTGTGCCGGAACGTCTCCAGGTAGCGGACGAGCGAGCCGCTATGCGCGCCGCCACGAAACCACGTGCTCAGGGTGTGGACGTCCGTGGTCGGCAGATCGCGGTAACCGGTCTCGTCGGCGAGCTCGACCACCGTGGCCGGCCGGAGCCCGCCGTCAAGATGGTCATGAAGCAGTACCTTCGGCACCCGGCGGATGTCCTCAACCGTGATCGTCGGGGGCCGTGCGTCGTTCGTCATCATGTCCTCCGTCATCGTCTCGACGGTAGGCCACGGGTACGACAGAACAGCGACGGCACGATGACGACCCGGACTGCCGGGACCGGTTCAGCTGAGGTGATCGAGGACGAGCGGTGTGCTCGGGGGCGGCGTCGCGGCGACCTCCACCGCTCCCGTCAGGGCCTCCCGGGCCCGCTCGACGCTGGCCGGGTCGTCGGTGTGCAGTTCCAGCAGCGGCTCGCCGGCCGTGACCGGGGCACCGATTCCCACCCGCCACCGCACGCCCGCCGTCGCGGAGACCGCGTCCTCCTTGCGGGCCCGGCCCGCGCCAAGCCGCCAAGCCGCCACGCCGACCGCTCGGGCGTCCAGGCGGTGGAGATAGCCGGTCGCCGGCGCGGGGACGGTCTCGACATGGCTCGCCGCCGGAAGCGGCGCGTCCGGATCGCCGCCCTGGGCCGCGACCATCGCCCGCCACACCGCAAAAGCGTCCCCGGCAGCCAGCACCTGCGCGGGATCATGGAGAGCGCCGGACCGGTGGCCGAGCTCGGCGGCGACGAGGTCGATCATCGCTCTGGCCAGCGCGACGGTGACCTCCACCAGATCCGCCGGCCCACCACCACGGAGGGTCTCCACGGCCTCGGCCACCTCCAGCGCGTGCCCGGCGGTCCGGCCGAGGGGGTGGTCCATCCCGGTCAGCAGGGCCTCGGTGCGGACCCCGGCGGCAACGCCGATCCGGACCATCGCCCGGGCGAGTTCACGGGCCTCGCCCACCAACGTCATGAAGGCCCCAGAGCCGACCTTGACGTCCAGGACCAGCGCCGACGTGCCCTCGGCGATCTTCTTACTCATGATCGACGATGCGATGAGCGGGATCGACTCGACGGTTCCGGTGACGTCCCGCAGCGCGTAGAGCCGGCGGTCGGCCGGAGCGAGGCCGGCACCCGCGGCACAGATCACCGCACCCACCTCGGCGAGGAGCTCACGCATCCGGGCGGCCGACAGATCCGCCCGCCAGCCGGGGATCGCCTCCATCTTGTCCAGCGTTCCACCGGTGTGACCGAGCCCCCGCCCGGCGAGCTGTGGGACCGCGGCCCCACAGGCGGCGACCAGCGGCACCAGCACGAGCGAGACCTTGTCGCCGACCCCTCCGGTGGAGTGTTTGTCGACGGTGGGACGTCCCACGCCGGTCAGGTCCAGGCGCTCCCCACTGTCGATCATTGCGGCGGTCCAGCGGTCCAGCTCGGCGGGAGCCATCCCGCGCCACACCACCGCCATCAGGTACGCCGACATCTGCTCGTCGGCGACCAGACCCCGGGTGTAGGCGTCAATGAGCCAGTCGACGGCCCGGAGATCGACGGGTCGACCGTCCCGCTTGGCCCGGATCAGATCGACGACGTCGAAGCTCCCGCTCACGCGACACCCGGTAGATCGTGCGGTCCGAACGCTGCGGGGAGCAGGTCCGCGATGGTGCGCACGCCGTCGCCCGTGGCGACGAGCAGATCCGGCCCGCCGTGCTCGTAGAGCAGCTGGCGGCACCGTCCGCAGGGCGCCAACGGCGCACCGTCGGAGTCGACGCAGGCGAACGCCAGCAGCCGACCACCGCCTCTGGCGTGCAGCGCCGAGACGAGACCGCATTCGGCGCACAGTCCGAGGCCGTAGGACGCGTTCTCGACATTGCAGCCGACGACGATCCACGGGTCGTCACCGGTGGTACGCCCGGCGGCGTCCGGCAGATCCACGACCAGTGCAGCAGCACCCACCCGCAGACCCGAGTAGGGCGCGTAGGCGCTCTGTGCGACACGGACAGCGGCGTTCCGCAACCGCTCCCAGTCTTTATCGTTCACACTGCACCCCAGGTCCGTGGTCCGTTCGGTCGCTGTCGCCAGCATGCCCGACCCCCGGTCCGGCCACGATGTGATCCCATGGATGCGAGCCCCACCGGCGATCGGAAGGGACCACGGGATGGCAGGCGAGTCCCCGGACAATCCGGGTTCGGCCAGAGCGGTGGCCCTCGTCGGGGGACGGTACCGGCTCGACGGGGTCATCGGACGCGGCGGATTCGGCGTCGTGCACCGGGCCACCGACGAGCTGCTCCAGCGCGTGGTTGCAATCAAGGAAGTACGGCTGCCGCTCGGGGAGAACGCGGACGAACGCGACCTGACCCGCGAGCGGGTCCTACGCGAGGCGCGCGCCGCCGGTCGGCTGCATCATCCCGGTGCCGTCGCAGTCCTCGACGTCATCGACGACGGCGAGCTGCCCTGGATCATCATGGAATACGTTGACGGCCAGTCCCTCGCCACGATCATCAACGATCGCGGACCGCTGCCGGTCGAGGAGACGTGCCGGATCGGTATCAGCCTCGCCTACGCCCTGGAGGCCGCGCACCGGCTCGGCGTGGTGCACCGCGACGTCAAGCCGAGCAACGTGCTGGTGACCGCGGACGGCCGGGCCCGGCTGACCGACTTCGGCATCGCGGTCAGCCAGGGGGATCCCCGGCTCACCAGCACTGGGATGGTGATGGGCTCCCCCGCCTACCTGCCGCCGGAACGCGCCCGTGGCGATGCCGGCAGCGCCGCGGGTGACCGGTGGGGACTGGGCGCCACGCTGTTCACCACCGTCGAAGGCTACCCGCCCTTCTCCGGCGGTGACCCGATTTCGGTGCTCACCGCCCTGGTTCAGGGACGACGCCAGCCCTTCCGGCTGGCCGGACCACTTATACCGGTGATCGACGACCTGATGGCCCCGCACGAGGCGAGCCGACCACCGCTCACCGTCGTACGCGGGCGACTGCGCGAGATAGTCGAACGAGATGCGGTCCGCCAGCACGCCGCAGCTCAGCAGAACACCGGAGCCCGCCAGGACACCGAGACGCGTCAGGAGGCCACGCCGTCGCGGACACCTCGGTCCCGTCCCACCGGGCCGTTGGAGCGCATCCACTCGATCGACCGGATGCGTGCCCTGGGCGGAATCCCGGCCCGGGCCCGGCTCATCGGCCGAGGGCACGGCAACGGTTTCACCGGCGGCGACGTCGAACTGGCTAATCTCTTCGCCACCGCCTCACCGGCCTCCCCGCCGTCGACCGCCCGGCTGCGGCCGGCGCCCGACAGGCCGGCGGGAATCGAGCCGGCGGGAGGTCCGCCACGCGACCCCGACGCCGGGGATCGGCGTCGCGTGACCATCGCCGTGGCGACGCTCGTGGCACTGGTCGCCGCCGCGATCATCGGCATCGTGATCGTGGTGACAGGTGGCCCGGACGACAAGAGCCGCGGCACCTCGACCAACCAGACCGGCGGCATCTCGTCGCCGACCGGAGCCGGCGGGTCGGCCCCGGCGGGCCCGGCGGCGGCCGGGGAGCCCGTCGCTCGGGAAACCACCCCGGTCACGGGCCCGCCTGGCTGGGTGTCCTACGTCGATCCCACCGCCGGCTGGTCCGTGGCGTACCCCTCGGACTGGCAGCGCCGCGAGGGGCCCGGCGGACCCGGAAACGTCGACTTCGTGGACCCGGCTGCCCGGTCCTTCCTACGTGTCGGTAGCGTCAGGCAAGCAAACACCTCTGCCATCGGCGACTGGCGACGCAACGAGGCCGGCTTCCGGCAGAGCGTGCGGGATTATCGGCAGATACGGCTGGCTCCCAGCGATGGTGGGGATGGCACCAACCAGGCCGGCTGGGAGTTCGGGTACCGCGGGTCGGACGGGGTCATGGTGCATGTGCTCAACCGGGGTGCGATTCGCAACGGCCACGGGTATGCCCTGTACTGGCATACCAGGGAGGATCTGTGGCTGCAAGATCAACTGTTGATGCGCCAGCTGTTCGCCACCTTCCGGCCCGGTCCGTGATGTCGGCCATCGACGGATTTGCGGTGCCCGTAGTGTTCGGAAAGATGCGGGCCGTCCGGCGCGCGCATCAGTCCATCCGTCAGACTTGACACGATGGCTAAATCGGCAAGTGTGCCCCCGGACACCTCCCGGCACGGCACACCTCGCTACGTAGCGCAGCGCTACCGGCTCGACACGCCCATCGGGCGTGGTGGAGCCGGTGTCGTCTGGCGCGGTGAGGACGAACTACTCCAGCGCCCGGTCGCCATCAAAGAGATCCTCGTGCCGATGGCCGGCGCGCAGAACGAGCGCGACGCGATCCGGGCCCGGGTTCTTCGCGAGGCCCGTGCCCTGGCCAGGCTGCACAGTCCCGCCATCGTCTCGGTGTACGACGTGGTCGAGGAACATCAGCGGCACTGGATCATCATGGAACTCGTCGACGCGGACAGCCTCGGCGATGTGATCCGCAACCAGGGCCCGCTGCCCTTCGACCAGGTCGCCGCGATCGGGCTGGCGCTGACCGACGCGCTCGCCGCGGCCCATTCGGCGGGCGTGCTCCACCGCGACGTCAAGCCCGGGAACGTCCTGCTCGGGCGGGACGGCCGGGTGCGGCTCACCGACTTCGGCATCGCCGCGACCGAGGGCGACGTGACCCTGACCGGCGCTGGGGCCCTGGTCGGCTCCCCGGCCTACATCGCTCCCGAGCGGGTCCGGGGCTCCTCCGGCACTCCCGCGAGCGACCTGTGGGGGCTCGGCGCGACGCTGTACTCGGCTGTCGAGGGCCAGCCGCCGTTCGAGGGCCCGGAGACCTACGCCGTACTGACCGCCGTGGTCGAGGGCCGCCGGCGGGCCTTCCGGCTAGCCGGCCCGTTGCGCAACCTGCTCAGTGACCTGATGGACCGGCCGGCCGAGGAGCGGCCCGACGTGACGGAGATCCGCCGGCGGCTGATCCCGATCGCGCGCAATGCGAATCCGGTACCGGCTTCGGTCATGCACGCCCGTCCTCGGACTGGCGAGGAGACGGACGCGAGTTCCGTCGACGTCGGCCTGGAGAACCTCGACGACCCGGCCGAGCCGGCAGCAGGCGCCGGACCGGCCGCAGATTCCCGGCCGGGGTCGGGCGGCGGTGTCGCCGGGACCGCGGGAGTCCAGGCGGGCGAGGCGGCTCCGGCGGCCGTGGGAGACCAGGGGGCTGTCCCGCGCCCGACGAACCGCTCGGCGTCCGCCGCCGCGCCGCCCGTCCCCGCTGACCGCGACGTCACTGTGGATCCCCTACTCAACCCCCTTGACGGGACCGCCGTGGCGGCTGCGGGCGCTGCCGAATCGCGCACCGGTCGTGGGGAACCCGGCCGCACCGGCCCATCGAACCACGTGATCCCGCCGGACCGGACCACCCCGCAGAACCGCGCAGCACCGCCTGGCCGGACGCGGCCCGAGCCCGACCACGACGCGCCGACCAGCATCGGGCTCAACAGCGTGGCGGGGTCTCCGGTGGACGACGACGTGACCCGCATCGGCGCGGCCACCCCCGTGTCGGCGACCTCCGACCTGGATCTGTTCGACGACGACAATCACGCCGCCGGACTGTTGCCCCTCGGCGAGGCCCGGCGCCGCGCCGAGCCTCCCCGCCGCGACGGGCACGGTCACGGACCGGGCGACCCCCAGCGGCGTCGACAGCGGACGATCGCGGTCGTGGCCGGAGCGGCCATGCTCGTGATGGGCGCGGCCATCGCCCTGACTGTCGGACTGACCTCCGGCGGCTCGACCCCCGAGCCGAACGATGTCACCGCGCAGCAGACCACGCCACCGCCCATCGCGACCATCGCTTCCTCCCCCCCGGCCGTGACCTCACGATCCACCACGTCTGAGGTCGTCGCCCCGGACTCCCCGCGCTACACCTACCGCCCCCGGCCGTCGTCGTCTGCGACCCCAACGACGACGCCGACAACGGAGACGCCCACCCCGACCCCCCAGCCGAGCACCCGGGTTCAGACCTCCCCGCCACCGACCCAGACACCACCCGACCGGGTCACCCCCTCGCCGAGCCGGACGGCATCGGCCTCTCCGGGGGTCACGACGCCGCCCGTCGTTCCGACGACGGCACCGGCGCCGACCGAAACCACCACCCTCGTACCCTGACGACCCGGTCGAGGGACGGCTCGGGGAGCGGGCCGGCACCGAATGGCACCGGAACCCGGGGGTGGGGCGTCCCAGTGCGCCTGTGGCCGAGTTCACCCGGACGCGCCCGGCCCGAACATGCCCTCCACCAGGCCCGGCACTAGCATCTGGGTGAGATGCACCATCGTCTCGACGATGCGTCGGGGCGCCCTAGCGCCCCCAGACATGACCTTTCCGGCCCATCGGCTGGGCCGATCCGGAGGAGCTTTCATTGCCGAAGGCACCAGCGGGCACGCTGTACCGCGGTCGAGAGGGTATGTGGTCCTGGGTGGCCCACCGGATCACCGGTGTCCTGGTCTTCTTCTTCCTCTTCGCCCACGTGCTCGACACCGCTCTCGTCCGGGTCTCCCCCACGTCGTACAACGAGGTGATCGAGGTCTACAAGAACCCGGTCGTCAACCTGCTCGAGGTCGGCCTGGTCGCGGCGGTGCTGTACCACGCCCTCAACGGCATCCGGATCATGTTGATCGACTTCTGGGAGTCCGGCCCGAGGTACCAGAAGCAGATGCTGTACGTCGAGCTCGTCATCTTCGTCGTGCTGCTGGTTCCGGCCGCCTCCCGAATGCTGCTGCACACCTTCGAGACGCTGTTCGGGAGCACGACCTGATGACGGCAACCGCTCCCCCCGGTGGCCCGGCGGGCCCGCGCGCGCCGGAACTCGTCGCGCCCCGCGCCCCCGGGCTCTCCCGCCGGCGGGGGAAGCCGGGCAGCGCCAAGGCGCGCACCAACTTCGAGCTCTACGCCTGGGTGTTCATGCGGGTCAGCGGCCTGCTGTTGTTCTTTCTGGTGCTCGGTCACCTGTTCATCATGAACATCCTCGACGGCGGTGTGCAGCGGGTGAACTTCGGGTTCGTCGCCGGCCGCTGGGCGTCACCGTTCTGGCGCACCTGGGACCTGGTGATGCTGCTCCTGGCGGAGCTGCACGGCACCAACGGCCTGCGCACGATCATCAACGACTACGCCGGGCGGCCCCAGACCCGGTTCTGGCTGAAGACGCTGCTCTATACCTCGGCGTTCCTGGTCGTCGCCCTCGGCACCCTGGTCATCTTCACCTTCGATCCCGATATCTGAACGCGCCGGTGATCTCGTGACCCCAGCATCGGACGGATGGAGGTAGGCGTGCAGGTCCACAGGTACGACGCAGTCATCGTCGGTGCGGGCGGAGCCGGCATGCGTGCCGCCATCGAGGCGGGCACCCGCTGCCGGACCGCCGTGCTCACCAAGCTCTATCCCACCCGCTCGCACACCGGCGCGGCGCAGGGCGGCATGTGTGCCGCCCTGGCCAACGTCGAGGAGGACAACTGGGAGTGGCACACCTTCGACACGATCAAGGGCGGTGACTACCTGGTCGACCAGGACGCCGCGGAGATCATGGCGAAGGAGGCCATCGACGCTGTCCTCGACCTGGAGAAAATGGGGCTGCCGTTCAACCGGACACCCGAGGGTCGCATCGACCAGCGCCGGTTCGGCGGCCATACCCGCGACCACGGCAAGGCCCCGGTGCGCCGCTCCTGCTACGCGGCGGACCGCACCGGGCACATGATCCTGCAGACGCTGTACCAGCAGTGCGTCAAGCACGACATCGAGTTCTTCAACGAGTTCTACGTCCTCGACCTGCTGCTGCAGGAGGGCGCGGCGGCCGGGGTGGTCGCCTACGAGCTGAAGACCGGAGAGATCCACGTCTTCCAGGCCAAGTCGGTGGTGTTCGCCACCGGCGGTTTCGGCAAGGTCTTCAAGGTCACCTCCAACGCGCACATGCTGACCGGTGACGGAATGGGTCTGGCGTTCCGGCGGGGCATCCCGCTGGAGGACATGGAGTTCTTCCAGTTTCATCCGACCGGCATCTGGAAGATGGGGATTCTGCTCACCGAGGGTGCCCGCGGCGAGGGCGGAATCCTACGCAACAAGGACGGCGAACGCTTCATGGATCGCTACGCCCCGACCATCAAGGACCTTGCGCCACGCGACATGGTGGCTCGCGCCATCTACACCGAGATCCGTGCCGGCCGCGGCTGCGGCCCGGACGCCGACCACGTCTACCTCGACCTCACCCACCTGCCGCCGGAGCAACTCGACGCGAAGCTGCCCGACATCACCGAGTTCGCCCGGACCTATCTCGGCATCGAACCGTACAACGACCCGATCCCGATCCAGCCGACGGCGCACTACGCGATGGGCGGCATCCCGACCAACGTGGACGCGCAGGTGCTCGCGGACAACGACACGCTCATGCCCGGTCTGTACGCGGCCGGCGAGGTGGCGTGTGTGTCCGTGCATGGCGCGAACCGGTTGGGCACCAACTCGCTGCTCGACATCAACGTATTCGGCCGGCGGGCCGGCATCGCCGCCGCCGAGTACGCGAACGCGACCGCACGGCACGCCGACCTCCCGGAGAACCCGGCGTCGTTCGTCGAGGACCTGCTCGGACGCCTGCGCGCGGGCGCCGGAACCGAGAACGCGGCTGCGATCCGGCGCGAGCTGCAGGAGTCGATGGACGCCAACGCCTCGGTGTACCGGACGGAGGCGACGCTCAAGCAGGCGCTGAGCGACATCTCCGGCCTCAAGACGCGTTACCAGCGGGTGGGCGTGTCCGACCGGGGGCGTCGCTACAACACCGAACTACTCGAAGCGGTGGAACTCGGCTTCCTGCTGGACCTCGCCGAGGTCCTGGTCGTCGGGGCGCTGGCCCGCAACGAGTCCCGCGGGGGCCACTCCCGTGAGGACTACCCGAACCGGGACGACGTCAACTTCATGCGCCACACGATGGCCTACCGGTCGGGGCCGCTGGTGGCCGCCTCGCCGGAGGCGGAGATCCGCCTAGACTACAAGCCGGTTGTCATGACCCGCTACCAGCCGATGGAGCGCAAGTACTGATGACAGTCACCCTCAAGATCCGTCGCTACGACCCGGAGACGGTCGACGAGGCGCACTGGGAGAGCTACCAGGTGCCGTTCGATCCGAGCGACCGGCTGCTCGACGCGATCATGTGGGTCAAGTGGAACCTCGACGGGACGCTCGCCTTCCGCCGGTCCTGCGCGCACGGGGTGTGCGGCTCGGATGCGATGCGGGTCAACGGCGCCAACCGCCTCGCCTGCAAGGTGCTGGTGAAGGACCTCGGCTCGGAGATCACTATCGAGCCGATCAAAGGTCTGCCGGTGGAGAAGGACCTCATCGTCGACATGGAACCGTTCTTCGACGCGTTCCGGGCGGTGAAGCCCTACCTGATCACTGACGACCACGAGCCGACCCGCGAGCGGCTGCAGTCCGCCGAGGACCGGGCCCGCTTCGACGACACGACCAAGTGCATCATGTGCGCGGCGTGCACCACCGCGTGCCCGGTGTTCTGGACCGACGGCGACTACTTCGGCCCGCAGGCGATCGTCGCGGCCCACCGGTTCATCTTCGACAGCCGTGACTCCGGTACCGACGAACGCCTGGAGATCCTCAACGAACGCGAGGGGGTCTGGCGTTGCCGGACCACCTTCAACTGCACCGACGCCTGTCCACGCGGCATCCAGGTGACCAAGGCCATCCAGGAAGTCAAGCGGGCGCTGTTGTTCCGCCGCGTCTGAGCCTTCCTCCCGGCCGGTCATGCGGTGTCCACCGCGAACGCGAACGGCAGCACCGACGGCGCTCCGGCCTGCCGGAGCAGTCGAGCGGCGACCGTCATCGTCCAGCCGGTGACGATCCGATCATCGACGAGCAGCACCGGACCGCCGAGCTCGCCCAGGGCGGCGGCAAGGGCCGGGGAGACGGTGAACGCATTCCACAGGCCGGCGAGCCGGTGCGCGCTGTTGTGCACCTGCCCGGTGTGCGGCCCGTCGGCGACCCGGTCGAGCTGCCCCAGCAGCGGCAGGCGTCCGATGGTGGCAATGCGCTCGGCGAGGCTCGCGACGAGCCGGGGCCGGCTCCGGGACGCGATCGACACGACGGCCACCGGCCGCCGCTGCCATCCCCAACCGGCGAGCGTCGCGACCACCGCCTCGACGAGATCGCCGGGAAGCGGGCCGTCGAGGGCACCGGGCACAGCGGAGCCGGGCACAGCGGAGCCGGGCGCGGCGAGGGTGGCAGGCGTGAACATCGGGCGCAGCCGGTTTCCCCAGCCCACATCGCCGAGTCGGGCGAGCGCCCGCCCGGGCTCGGCACCGGCCGACGCCGGGATACGCCCGGCCAGGTCGACCCCGAGCCGGCCCATCCCCGTCGGCCACATCCGCCGCGGTTCGACCGGGACGCCCGCCCGGTGCAGCTCATCCCGGGCCCGCGTCCGCGAGAACTCCGAGACCGCGGACGACCACGACCGACCGGTGCACCGGTCACACCGCCCGCAGGCCGCCGCGTGGGGATCGTCAAGCTGCCGGCGCAGGAACTCCATCCGGCAGCCGGTCGTCACGATGTAGTCAAGCATCGCCTGCTGTTCCCGAGACCGTGCCGCGGCGACACGCCGGTAACGCTCCTCGTCGTACGACCAGGGCTCACCGGTACTCGCCCAGCCGCCCCTGACCCGCCGGACCGCCCCGTCGGTGTCGAGAACCTTCAGCATCTGGTCAAGCCGGCTGGGGCCGAGGTCGACGGACGCGAGCAACGCCTGGGTCGACAGCGGCCGGTCGGCGGCCGCGAGCACTCCGAGCACCCGGCGGACGACGTGCTCCGGCGGAAAAGAGGTGTCCGCGAAGTAGCGCCAGATGTCCCGGTCCTCAGCCGCCGGGAGGAGCACGACCTCGGCCGTATCGAGCGCACGGCCGGCCCGGCCGATCTGCTGATAGTAGGAGATCGGCGACGACGGAGCCCCGACGTGGACGACGAAGCCGAGGTCCGGCTTGTCGAAGCCCATTCCGAGCGCGCTGGTGGCGATCAGTGCCTTGACCCGGTTCGCGAGCAGGTCCTCCTCGGCGGCGATGCGCTCGGCCGCCTCGGTGCCACCGTGATACGTGGTGACGGCATGACCCTGACCGCGCAGAAAGATGGTCAGCTCCTCCGCCGCCGCCTTCGTCAGCGTGTAGACGATCCCCGATCCGGGCAGCTCGCCGAGATGGTCGGCGAGCCAGCCGAACCGGTGCTCGGCCTGCGGCAGCGACACAACCGCGAGCCGCAGGCTCTCCCGATCGAGACTCCCGCGCAGCACCAACGTCCCGGCGGACGCTGGGCCGGCGGGAGCGGAGGTTCCGAGCTGCTCACTGACGTCCTCGACCACGCGGGTGTTGGCGGTGGCCGTCGTGGCCAGCACCGGGACCCCCGGACGCAGCCCGGCGACGAGGGTACGCAGCCGCCGGTAGTCGGGCCGGAAGTCGTGCCCCCAGTCGGAGATGCAGTGCGCCTCGTCGATGACGAGCAACCCGGTGGTAGCGGCGAGCTCGGGCAGGTAGTCGTCCCGGAAGGTCGGGTTGTTCAGCCGCTCCGGCCCGACGAGCAGCACGTCGAGCTCGCCCGACCGCAACGCCGCGTAGACCTCGTCCCACTCGGTCACATTGCCGGAGTGAATCTCGCCGGCGCGGATGCCCAGCCTCGCCGCGGCCGCCGCCTGGTTGCGGATGAGCGCGAGCAACGGGGAGACGATCACCGTCGGTGCAGCGCGTCCCGCTGCACCGCGGAGCAGTGCCGTGGCGAGGAAGTACACCGCTGACTTGCCCCAACCGGTGCGCTGGACGAGCAGCACCCGGCGCCGGTGGGTCACGAGCGCGTCGATGGCCTGCCACTGGTCCTCGCGCAGCGCCGCGGCCGGCCCGGCAAGCGCCCGCAGCAGCTCCTCCGCGCGCTCCCGCAGCCCACCGGGCACCGGGTCCGCCGGGTCCGGAGCATGCGCGACCGGCGACGCCGGGCCGGAAGCCACCGGAAGCGCGGAGGTCGTCTCGTCTGCTGCCATGAGAGGTGTCTACCCGACGCCACCGACAAGATCGGATCGCCCCAGGTCACAGCCGCTTCCGCACCGGAGACGGCGTGGTGGGCCGCGGTCAGCAGCATCCCAGCGATCGACACCCGCGAACCCGGCCCCGCCTGGGCACGGTCACCACCGGGGTACGGCCGCGACGGCCCGAGGCGGAGCGACTGCGGCATGTTAGGGCCTGTTTGGGAAGTTTATCGGGGCAGCCATTCGTTGATCGCGGCGATGGTGACTGTTGCTTCGTAGCGG
>NZ_CDWRCL010000058.1:0-18646 GCF_977927575.1 Frankia sp. CcCS3 | reverse complement strand
CCCCCGATGATCCTGCCCTTCATCTCATCGCCGGGAAGATGCAGGACCGTCACGACGGACTCGGTGGTCTGGTCAGACGCGACCCGTTGGATGGCGGTGGTCACGATCCTGCGGGCGCGTTCCTCACCCTCCTCCTCAGCCCGGGCCTCGATCTCGCGGACCATCAGCGCCGCCTCCCGCCGGGCCTCCTGCTCGATGACGGCGATCAGCTCCCCCCTGGCCTGCCCGGCGGTGAGCCCGGCCACCTGCTCCAGCGCGGCATGACGGGCACGTTCGAGGTCGGCCACCTCGGCCGTCCGACGGGCCAGGTCGTTCTCCCGGTCGAGCAGGTCGCGGTCGCGGCCCGCCAGGCGACGACTATGATCGTCGATGCTGGCCATCCGGTCCTCGACGCGCTGTTCCCGAGCGGCTAGCGCAGCCTCCCGGCTCTGCAGTTCCGTCCGCCGGGCCTGCTGCTCACCGTCGAACGCCGCCCGCGCCGCGGCGATCTCGGTCCGGGCGGCCTCCTGCTCGGCGCGGACGGACTCTCTCGCCGCGGCCTGGAGCCGCGAGGTTTCGACTGCCGCCTCGGCGAGCATCCGCTCGCGCAGTAGGGCGACATCCTCCTCGCCGCGTCGCCGGATCTCGGCGGCATCCCGCTCAGCCCGCGCCAACCGTTCCGCCGCCTCCCGTTCGGCTCGGGCCACAATCTGCGCCGCCTCCTCCGCGCTACCACCATGAGCCGCGCGGAGGCCGCCGTCGGAGCGATCGGCGGTCACGGCCGAACCCCCGGTCCGCGCGGCGGTGCCGTCTCGATCGGCGGGTGAGTCGGCGTCCGTCGTGGCCGGAGCGCCGGAACCCTCCCGGACCGTGGGCAGGACGCGGACCGTCGGCTCCTCGTCGAAGTCCGCCGGACTCGTCACGTCCGCTGGACCGGTCACGTCCCCGACGTCCCGGGCGGCCGGGGTTCGGGACACCACCGGAGCGGGGTCGGGTATCTTGTCAACCCGGGTCGCCCGGACCAACCGCGCCACGGCGAGGATCAGAACGCTCAGGACGGCAAGTACGAGTGACGACAGGACGACGAGGACGCCCTCCATCGCTTGCTCCCTCCGCTTCCGTCGGACCCGCACAGGCGGGCTGGAGCGGCGAAGGACCCTCGTCTCGGCACGATCACAGCCGTAGAGGGGCAGCACGCGGATTGCGCCATTGCGATATGGAGCCCGGACGGCCTCCCGAACCGGCCAATCCAACGTCGACCGGCCGGCGAGCATACCGTCTTCGGGCACCCACTCGCAGCGGCTGCCTCCGTGTGAAGTTGGACGAGCTATCAAGACCGCGTCGCCGCGGGAGTCCTGTCACCTTTCAAGAAAGACTAGGTCTCGCACAATCCCTGGTCAAGAAATAAGGGCGCATTGACGGCCCAGGCTCAATCTCCCCACCACTCACACCGAGCCGTCGTCTTCGTCGCCATCGACCACCCAGGCCATCCGACCTCCGCCGTCGAGCCCCTGAGCGACTTGCTCGCTCACGACCCGGACCGCCAGTTCGACCGGATAGCCCTTTCGGGTCAGCATGGCGAGGAGCCTTCGGGTACGGACCTGCTCGGGCAGGCGGTCCATCGACCGCAGCCGACGAAGGACGAGCTCGCGGGCGGCCTCGACGGTGTCCCGGATCCACTCCCCGCTTACGCAGCTCTGTGGCCAAGGCCTGCCTACCCAGCCCACGACGGGCCCGAGCGGAGGAGACGAAGGCGGCGGCGAAGGCCTCATCATCGATCAGACCGACGGCGGCCAACCGGTCGAGGACCACACCGGCAATCTCATCGGTGGCCCCTCGTCGCCGCATGGTCGCCGCAAGCTCTGCTCGACTCCTCGCTCTGGTCGCCAACTGATGCAGACAGATCTCCCGCGCGACCGAGATCGGATCCTTCAGCCACGGCTCTTCGTCCGCCGCGACGGCCGTCCGGGCGAACGACGGACCGGCCGCGACATTCCCCGGATCTGCTCCTGCCATCGGCTACAGATCGACCGGGACGGGCGCCACGGCATCGGATTCGAGACTGGGCAGGATGCCGAGCTTCTCCTTGATCTTCTTTTCGATCTCGTTGGCCAGGTCGGGGTTGTCCCGCAGAAACGACCGGGCGTTCTCCTTGCCCTGGCCGAGCTGATCGCCGTCGTAGGTGTACCAGGCACCGGACTTACGAATAATGCCGTGCTCGACCCCCATGTCGATCAGGGAACCCTCCCGGCTGATACCGCCTCCGTAGACGATGTCGAATTCGGCGGTCCGGAACGGCGGCGCCACCTTGTTCTTCACCACCTTGACGCGGGTCCGGTTACCCACGGCCTCCGTGCCGTCCTTGAGGGTTTCGATACGACGGACATCGAGGCGCACCGACGCATAGAACTTCAGCGCCTTACCACCGGTCGTGGTCTCCGGGGAGCCGAACATCACCCCGATCTTCTCGCGCAACTGGTTGATGAAGATCGCGGTCGTGCCGGAGTTCGCCAGCGCCGCGGTCATCTTGCGCAGGGCCTGGGACATCAGGCGGGCCTGGAGGCCGACGTGGCTGTCCCCCATCTCACCCTCGATCTCGGCCCTCGGGACCAGCGCGGCCACCGAGTCGATAACGATGATGTCCAGCGCGCCGGACCGGACGAGCATGTCCGCGATCTCCAACGCCTGCTCGCCGGTATCCGGCTGGGAGACCAGCAGACCGTCGGTGTCGACGCCGAGCTTTCCCGCGTACTCGGGGTCGAGCGCATGCTCGGCGTCGATGAACGCCGCGATACCACCGGCCGCCTGCGCGTTCGCCACCGCGTGCAGGGCGACGGTCGTCTTCCCGGACGACTCCGGGCCGTAGATCTCAATGATGCGCCCCCGCGGCAGCCCGCCGATGCCGAGCGCGACATCCAGAGCAATCGAACCGGTGGGGATGGCCTGGATCGGCGGCCTGGTGTCGTCCCCCAACCGCATGACCGATCCCTTGCCGAACTGCTTGTCGATCTGCGCCAAGGCGTTATCCAACGCCTTCTCACGGTCGAGTCCTGCCATTGGAGTTACTCCATGCTGAGGTCGTCGAGTCTTGGCCACGAGGATGACGTTAGGCCGTGGGTCCGACAGTTTCGAGGGTCGAGGATGATCTGTGGACAAGTAGCCGCACAGGGACGACTCTAGACGAACATACGTTCGACGACCCGACGACACACCGGACGGTGGCTCAGCGATCCCGCGCCGGCACATCGAACTCCTCGCACACGGTTCGCCAGACGGTCTTGGCGTCGTCACCACGGGCCAGGGCCACCTCGACCGTCGCGCCACCGAGACCGGACAACACATGATCACGCGCAAACGACTCTGCGTACGCGGAACCGAACCGTGTGTTCATCTTCGCCCAGAACTCGGTCAACCGCACTTCGCCAGTGTGCACCGTCCGGACGGGACGGGACCACCCAAGGGGGTCCTGGTCGGGGATCCCCGCCGGGGGTCCCCGGTTGGGGTTCCCACCGGCGGAACCACGGTCGGGGGGAACCACGGTCGCGGGAACCACGACCGGGTCGAGGCCGGGCCCCACAGCGGGCCCGGCCTGAACCACACCGGCGGAAAGTTGTCGGTCCCTCGACGCAGACTGGTCAACGTGCCCAGCTTCGCTTCCCCCGATCCGCCAGATCCGCTCACGGCGTTCTCCGCCCCGACCCGGAGCTGGTTCGGCGCGGCCTTCACCGCCGCGACCCCCGCCCAGCGGGGCGCGTGGGAGGCGATTCGCACCGGCGGCAACGCGCTGGTCGTCGCACCCACGGGTTCGGGGAAAACGCTGGCCGCCTTCCTGTGGTCGCTGGACACGCTGGCCCGCTCGGCGCCGCCGGCCGAGCCCACCCGGCGCTGCCGGGTGCTCTACGTCAGCCCGCTCAAGGCGCTGGCCATCGACGTCGAACGGAACCTGCGGGCGCCGCTCGCGGGGATACGCTCCGCCGCGCAACGGCTCGGTCTACCCCAGCCGGACGTGACCGTGAGTCTGCGGTCGGGCGACACCCCCGCCGCCGAACGGCGCGGTTTCGGCGCCCGGCCCCCCGACGTCCTGATCACCACCCCGGAGTCGCTCTTCCTCATCCTCACCAGTGCCGCGCGGGAGTCGCTGCGCGGCGTCCGGACGGTGATCGTCGACGAGGTCCACGCGGTGGCGGGCACCAAGCGTGGCGCCCACCTCGCGCTGAGCCTGGAGCGTCTGGACGCCCTGTTGGACACCCCGGCCCAGCGGATCGGCCTGTCCGCCACGGTGCGGCCGGTCGAGGAGGTCGCCCGCTTCCTGGGCGGAACGGCCCCGGTGGCGGTGGTCCGCCCCCCCGCGGCCAAGACCCTCCAGATCGACGTCGTGGTGCCGGTCGAGGACATGACCCGGCTCGGCGGACAGCTCCTCGACGGGTCCCCGGACGGCTCGGCGGCCTCCGCCCCGCACCGAGCGTCGATCTGGCCGGCGGTCGAGCAGCATGTCCTCGACCTCGTGCTGGCCCATTCCGCCAGCATCGTCTTCGCCAACTCGCGCCGGCTCGCGGAGCGGCTCTGCGCCCGGCTGAACGAGCTGTACGCCGAACGGCTCGCCGCGGCCACCGCCGCGGGCGAATCCGTGGCCGGGGACGGGCCGGGGGAAGCCAGCCGGACGTCACCCGCGGCGTTGATGGGCGCCTCGGGTCAGGGCGGCGGCACGGCGTGGCCGGAGATCGCGCGGGCCCACCACGGCAGCGTGAGCCGGGAGCAACGGGCCGGAATCGAGGAGGATCTCAAGGCTGGCCGGCTGCCCGCGGTCGTCGCGACCTCCAGCCTGGAACTCGGCATCGACATGGGAGCCGTCGACCTGGTCGTGCAGATCGGGTCCCCGCCAAGCGTCGCCGCCGGGATGCAGCGCACCGGCCGCGCGGGCCACCAGGTCGGCGCCACCAGTCGCGGCGTCATCATCCCGAAGCATCGCAGCGACCTGCTCGAATGCGCCATGGTCGCCGAGCGGATGCGCTCGGGGGCGATCGAGCGGCTGCGGTACCCGCGCAACCCCCTCGACGTGCTGGCCCAGCAGATCGTGGCAATGACGGCGATGGAGGACTGGCACGTCGACGAGCTCGGCGCGCTGGTCCGACGCACCGCGACGTTCGCGACGCTGCCGGCCTCCGCCTTCGAGGCGGTCCTGGACATGCTCGCCGGCCGCTACCCCTCCGACGCGTTCGCCGAGCTGCGCCCCCGCATCACCTGGGACCGCGTCACCGGGATCCTCACCGCCCGCCCGGGCGCCCAGCGGCTCGCCGTGACCAGCGGAGGCACCATTCCCGACCGGGGCATGTTCGGCGTCTTCCTCGTCGGGGAGCGCTCCAGCCGGGTCGGGGAACTCGACGAGGAGATGGTCTACGAGTCGCGGGTCGGCGACGTGGTGCTCCTCGGCTCATCCGGCTGGCGCATCGAGGAGATCACCGCCGACCGGGTCCTGGTGACGCCGGCTCCGGGACGGCCCGGTCGGCTCCCCTTCTGGCATGGCGACGCCCCAGGCCGACCCGCCGAACTCGGCCGCGCGCTCGGCGCGTTCCTGCGCGAGATCACCAGGTTGCCGGCGCAGGCGGCGGCCGACCGCGTCCGGGCCGCCGGCCTCGACGATCGGGCCACCGCCAACCTGCTGCGCTACCTCGACGAGCAGAAGGCGGCCGTCTCGGTGACGATCGGACGATCGTCGTGGAGCGTTTCCGGGACGAGATCGGCGACTGGCGCCTGGCGGTGCACTCCCCGTTCGGTGCTCCGGTGAACGCACCCTGGGCGCTCGCCCAGGGCGCCCGGCTGCGCGAGCGGTACGGGGTCGACGTCCAGATCATGCACACCGACGACGGCATCGTCGCCCGGATCCCGGATGCCGCCGAGCCGCCCGGCGCCGATCTCGCGCTGTTCGAGCCGGACGCGATCGTGCGGGCGGAGATCGGGAGCAGCGCCCTGTTCGCCAGCCGGTTCCGCGAGTGTGCCGGGCGGGCCCTGCTGCTGCCCCGCCGGACCCCGGGGCGACGGACCCCGCTGTGGCAGCAGCGCCAGCGCAGCGCACAGCTGCTGTCCGTCGCCGCGACGTTCGCCAGCTTCCCCGTCGTGCTGGAGACCATGCGGGAGTGCCTGCAGGACGTGTTCGACGTTCCGGCGCTCGCGGAGCTGATGCGCGAGGTGTCGGCCCGCACGCTGCGGGTGGTGGAGGTGGAGACGCCGTCCCCGTCTCCGTTCGCCTCCGCCCTGCTGTTCGGCTACGTCGCCGCCTTCATGTACGACGGGGACGCGCCGCTGGCCGAACGCCGGGCGCAGGTGCTGTCACTGGACAGCTCCCTGCTGGCCGAACTCCTCGGCGAGGCGGACCTGCGGGAGCTGATCGATCCCGCGGCGCTCGCGCAGGTCGCCACGGAGCTCGCGCGGCTCGCCCCGGACCGCCACGCCCGCGATGTCGAGGGGGTGGCCGACCTGCTGCGCATGCTCGGCGACCTCACCACCGCGGAGGCGGTCGCCCGGGGTGCCACCCTGGGCTGGCTCGCCGAGCTCGAACAGACCCGCCGGGCCCTGCGGGTCCGTATCGCCGGCGAGGAGCGGTGGGTCGCGATCGAGGACGCCGGCCGGCTGCGCGACGCCCTGGGCGTACCGCTGCCGGTGGGAGTTCCCGACGCCTTCACCGAACCGGTGCGTGACCCTCTCGGAGACCTGATCTCCCGCTATGCCCGTACCCACGGACCGTTCGACACCGAGGAACCGGCTGCCCGGCTGGGGCTGGGCACGGCGGTGGTCGCCGGTGTCCTGGACGGGCTGGTCCGCGGCGGCCGCCTCGTCCGCGGCGAGCTGCATCCCGACCGCGGCGGTGAGCAGTGGTGCGACGCGGGCGTGCTGCGCGCGCTGCGACGACGCAGCCTGGCCGCCCTGCGCAAGGAGGTCGAGGCGGTGCCGCCCCGGGTCCTCGGTGCCTTCCTACCGGCCTGGCAGTCGGTCACCAGCGGACGTGGCCGGGGGGTGGACGGCGTGCTGCGCGCCGTCGAGCAGCTGCAGGGCGCGCTGATCCCGGCGAGCGCGTGGGAACAGCTCGTCCTCCCGGCCCGCGTCGCCGACTACTCACCGGCGATGCTCGACGAGCTGTGCTCCGCCGGCGAGGTGCACTGGGCGGGCGCCGGCGGGCTGCCCGGGGACGGCGGCTGGTTGACCCTGGTCCTCGCCGACACCGCGCCCCTGCTGCTGCCTCCGCCCGACCCGGAGATCGCCTCGGGTCCACTGCACACCGCGATTCTCGACGCGCTCACCGGCGGGGCGGCCCTGTTCTTCCGGGCGCTGTCCGACCGGATGGGCTCGCTCGACGACACGGCGCTCGCCACCGCGCTCTGGGATCTCGTCTGGGCGGGGCGGGTGACCAACGACACCCTCGCCCCGCCGCGCGCCCTGCTGGGTTCCGCCGCCGTCCCCCGTCCCCGGGCGGCACGGTACGGACGGCCGGCGATGCCGCGGCGGACCGGCCCCCCGCCGGCCGCTGGTCGCTGCTGCCCGAGCGGGACACCGATCCGACCCGGCGCGCCCACGCGCTGGCCGAGGCGCTGCTCGAGCGCCACGGCATCGTCACCCGCGGCGCGGTGACCAGCGAGCGGCACCCGGGCGGGTTCGCCGGGGTCTACCGGGTCCTCAGCGCCTTCGAGGACGCCGGCCGCGCCCGCCGGGGCTACTTCGTCGAGTCCCTGGGCGCGGCCCAGTTCGCCGTCCCGGGAGCGGTCGATCGGCTGCGCTCCATCGCCGCGGCACAGCGGGACGCCGAGGCCGCCCCGGCCTGGGCGCAGCCGGCGGCCGGCCCACCGAGCTCATCGTCCGCGCAGGCCGTCGTCCTGGCCGCGGCCGATCCGGCCAACCCGTTCGGTGCCGCGCTGCCCTGGCCGACCCGACCGGGGGATGACGCGGACGGCGCCGCCGGCCACCGGCCGGGGCGCAAGGCGGGCGCGATGGTCGTCATCATCGACGGGGAACTCATCCTCTACGTGGAACGCGGGGGCCGTTCCCTGCTGTCATGGACCGAGAACGACCATCGGGTGGCCCCGGCGGTGGAGGCGTTGGCCCGCGCCGTGCGGGACGGCCGGCTCGGCAGGCTCACGGTGGAGAAGGCGGACGGCCAGACGATCGTCGGCAGCACCCTGGGTGCCGCCCTGGAGCGCGCCGGTTTCCACCCGACCCCGCGGGGCCTGCGGCTGCGGAGCATCAGTTCCGAGAGCATCAGTTCCGAGAGAAGGAAATGAGACGGGCACGTCCGCGGGTGAACGCTCCCTCGGCAGCCTTGAGACTGATCTCCAGATCCACGGCCGCCTCCCGGGTACTCTTCCCGGCCGCCCGAGCCATGATCACCTCACGCTCCCGGCCCTGCAGTGCCCCGGCCCGGGCCAGCAGCCAGCGGGCTTCCGCACGGTCGCAGACGGCGTCGTCCGGGGCCGGCTCCCACGGCTGCAGATAGCCGCGTACGACCGCCCGCTCCGCGCGCTGACGAGCTCTATGATGATCAATACACAGACGTAGCACCGTCGTCGTCAGAAACTGCCCGACCCGGCTCGCGTCGAGATCCCGAAATCCGGCGGCGCGGATGAATGCCTCGTGTACACAGTCCTCCGCGTCGGCCTTGCTCGGCAACCGCCTACGGGCTATGTGGATGAGCCGATCACGATGCGGGAGCATCAGCGACCATCGCTGCTGGCTGTATGGCCGGTCCAGCTCGACCACGGGCGCAGCGGATACAAAATCAACCGAGGGCGTGTCCCCGGCAGGGCATGTCACGGCTTGCTCCACCTGTCATGCTCAGACCGCGCCACCCCCCAGCACGATCGCCTACCTTCCCGGAGCGCGCCAGCACCGAGAATCGCGATGTGCCTTGGTCAGTTGGACCCGCTGCTTGCCAGAACAGCGGACTAGGACAAGGCGGACATTACCATCCGCTCTCACGTGAGCCAGCAGCGGCATATCCCGGTGGGCGGCGTGCCCGCCCGATCGATACGCACCGTGTTATCGCCCGGCTGTGATCCGAGCTTATCGCGAGCCGCATTGGCGCCATCAACCGGTCAGTACACCGCCAAAACGGGCGAGAGAATGACGTTCTGCTTCGTAAGCCCTCATGGAGCCACTCGCCGCCGGTCACTGTGGGTACACGAAGGAACTGGGCGGAACGTCTCGACGACCTACCCGATGGCGCTACCCGGTCTGGTACACGACACCTGATACACGACACGAGGTACGACAGCCCGTCCCCGCTGTCGGGTGCCATCGAAGATTTTAGTAGGACATCCTATTTTCGGTATAGATTTCAATAGGAAGCCAAAGGTTTTAGTAGCTGACCCGGTTTGGTGACGGCACGGCGCGGTGCAGGCCCGGAGCGGGAGCCGTTCAGGTGCGACTGCGTGGGTGTCGGGGTGGTGGGCCGGTGGGTCCAGAAGGTGGCGACCGCCCCGGTGGCGATGCCCGGTTGTTCGCCGGGTGCCGGTGGTAGCGCGATCGGCTCGGGCTGGGTGGCCAGCCACCGGGTGAGGTCGATTCAGGTCTGGGCGCGGCGGCGCACTGGTGTGTCCGGGGCCAGCCGGACGACGAGGTGGTCGCGGGGCAGCGGGTACACCGCGTTGGAGCGGTGATGCAGCAGCTCCGCGCCAGTGGGGGTCGACCCCGAAGACCCGCCAGGCATCGCGCAGCACCGGCAGGCCGGGCAGTCCGGAGTCCTGGCGTGCGGGCAGGGCCATCGACGGCTACGCCGCCGTGGTAGCCAGCGCCCTGCGGATGTGCTCGCGCAGGTCGACGACCTCGGGCTGCCTGTTGTGCGGGGCGGCCACGGTGTCCAGCACACGCAGCCGGGCGTAGCCGCGGGTGGAGGACAGCCCCGTGATCGCGTCCACCGCGGCGTAGCCGGTGGCCACTGCGGCGTCGAGATCGCCGGCCTGGAACTGCACCGAGGCCAGCGGGGGCAGGATCACCGCGCGGCTGCGTTCGTACTCCGCGCCGTAGCCGGTGGCCGCCGTGGTCAGCTTCTCGATGGCCTCGGGCGCGAACTCCGGGCGGGTCAGCGACAGCAGGTACAGCGAGTGCCCCTGCTGGGCGGTGATCTCCGCCTCGTTGACGAACCACGCCCACGGCGGGGTCGTGGCCGGGTCGGCGGCAGCGTAGGTGTCCTGGGCGTTCCCGATGGCGCGGCGGGTGGGTTCGGGCTCACCGAGGGCGGCACGGCACCACCCGAGCACGGCGGAGATGTAGCCCTGAGTGATCGTGCTGACCGGGTGGCTGCGGTTGGCGGCCGTGGCCGAGGCAAGCTGGACCAGGCGCAGCGCCTCACCCGCGCGATCGGCGTGTTTGGTCGGGTCGAGGCCGTGCAGGTGCAGGGCCTGGTGTGCCATGTCCAGCAGCACGTCTACGGCGAGGTCCGGGGCGCAGGGGTGGTCGTCGGCACGGCGGGCGGTGTCCAAGGCGTAGGTCCACAGACGGCGTGCGGCGTCGTGGTCCTCGACGTCGTAAGCCATCCACCCGGCCATGCTGGCCAGCTCGGCGACCGCGACCAGCAGCCGAGTTCGGACCTCCGGTGCGCAGACGGCGTCCTCCAGCCGGCGCACCTGGTGCAGTTGCGTGATGGCCGCAGCGCGGCACAGCCCGCCGCCGTGGGCGAAGTCCGAGCGGCGGAATCCGTCGGTGATCGCCTCGATCGCGTCGACATCCGCGGCGCCGATGCGGGGCCTGCTCACCGGTTCGACCTCACCGGGCAGTAGCGCGCGCAGGCTCGATCCCAACGTGGCGGCTGTGACCAGGGTGAGCGAAGTCCCTGCGCTCCAACCAGCTCACCTCCTCCTGTGCCACCACGCTACCCGGGTCCTCGGCCGGGAAGCCGAGCAATCGCGGTGGGATGCGCAGGCGGGTGGCCAGACGGGCAGCCAGCTTGACGTGGGTCAGCCGACGCTCACCCCGCTCCACAACCGAAACCCGGGACTGGGACAGATCCAGCAGGTCAGCGAGCTGGAGCTGGGACAGCCCGGTGTGCTGACGGACTGCGGCGAACACCGCGCCGAAGTCGTAGCGGGCCAGCGCGGCGCGCAGGTCCGCGTCCTCGTAGAACCCGTCCGGGATCGGCTTGCGGAACCCCGCGGCGCGGGTGCACGAGCCGCACATCCGGTCGGTGGCGGTGGCCAGCACGGTGCCGCAGAACCGACAGCGTTGTCGTCCTGGACCAGTCATGGCTCGCCTTCCGCTCCCGAACGGTGTTCGCGCAGGTTCACAGCGTAAACCCCCGCTCTTACCAGTCGGTCGTGTCGAGCCCGCGATGTCAAGCCCCAGTGGGGCTAGCACCGCTGGGGATCGGAAAGGCCGGTGCGGACCGGGATGGTGATGGACATGGCCACGCCGCTGACGATGACCGACCAGGCCCCACCTAAGCCGATCCCCGCTGGTCCGCGCCGCTGCGCGGGTGGGGCCGGACTCGTCAACGATGGGGACGGCGGCGGCCGACGCAAGCGCCCGATGGCCCGACTCGGAGCCCCGACCTGGGTCGGGCCACCGGGTTTCCATCCCGGTGCCGCCCGCCGGACGCCCGCTGATGATCTTCCCCACCGGCGGCGGTCGGCGAGGTGCTTGCTCGTGGCCCGCGGGCGTGATCGGGGTGCGGTCGCTGATGGAGGAACGGACGACGGCGCGGCCCACGGGACCGGCAGCGGGATGGTGGTGGGGCACCAACTGGCCCGGCGGCACCTTCTGTGCCGGCCGCGCCCACGTGGTGCATCCCGCCCAGCCCGCCTCCGGGTTGTGCGGGCTGCCGGTGGACGACGTGTGGGAGCGGCGCCCGCCGATGCCAGAGCACCTGTGCCCGGACTGCTGTGTGCTGGCGATGGCCACCTCTTACCCGCCGTTCCCGCCATCCCCAGCGCCCCCGCTGCCGCACAGGCCGGAAAGCATCGGCAGGCCGCTCCCGGCGCCCGAGGCACCGGCCGAGAAGACAACCCCGCTGCCCGCCGGCCAGATCCACCTCAACGACCTCATGGTGCTCCCTGGCCGCGGCGAACTGTCCTCGGTCATCGGAGTCTGGCCGTGCTCGGACCAGCACACACGCCTGCTGTACGTGTGCACCGCCAACGGCGACTGGGCACACCGGCGCACGGACAGCCCGCTGCTGCGCGCCAGCATCCGCTCCCCGGCCGGCCGCAGTCAGCCGACCCGCCGGACGAGCACGCAACAGGTTCCTGGCCTGGAAGTCCTTGCCCCGCAATGCCTCCACCGCCAGGTTAAAGAAGATCCACCCGTCAACAACGAAAGGTTCACCATGACCGCAACCCTCGCCACCGAGACCCCGACCACGCCGCCCCCAGCCACCGAGGACCCGTTCGCCCTCGACGTGCAGATCATCACCGACGTTCCGCCCGGCCATCCGCTGGCCGGTTGCAAGGGCCACACCGACGACGGCTGTGACCCCACCTGCGCGTCCGCGTGCGTCACCGGCGGCGTGTGAGATCCGCTGCCCGGATGCGCGGCACCGGGGCCGGGGGCGACGTCCTCCGGCCCCGGCGCTGCCCCACTCGCCCGATCTCGACAGCCCTTGGAGGACCCGATGCGTGCCAGCGACAGAAAGCCGCTCTACCGACACGTCGACGTCGCGTTGCTGCGGGCCGCAGCAACTCCGCTGACCGACACCGTGGACTCCTGGCCCGACCTGACCGACATCGGCGGATGCCGGCGTTGGCTGGAGGAGATGTGGTCCCGGCCCGATCTCGCCGGTGCCGTGCGCCAGGCCAGCCCGTCCCTGGGGGAAGGCGTCGACGCCATCCGCGCCGGGCATGTCGTGAGCGACAAGCAAATCCGCAGCGCCACCCTGTCCACCGCGCGGTACCTGTTGCGCAGCATCGGCCGCCCCACCCCGTTCGGTCTGTTCGCCGGTGTGGCGCCGGTGGTCTTGGGAAGGACGGCCCAGGCGGACTGGGGCGAGGAGCATCGGGGCGTGGCTCGTGTCAACACCGGGTGGCTGGCCGACATCATCGCTCGGGTCGAACGGTGCCCCGAACTGCTGGAACAGCTCGATGTGGTGGTCACCGACCTCGCTGTCCGCCGCGGCGGGCGACTCGAAGTACCGCAAGGGCCGAACAGGGTGACCATCCGCTACACCCGCGCGGTCGCGGCCGTCCACGACCTAGCGGCGACGCCGGTCCGGTTCGGGGCGCTGATCGACATGCTGGCCGAGGACTTCACCGCCTCCCGACCCACCCTGCGGGGCATGCTCACCGAACTCGTCTGGCAGGGCTACCTGCTGACTAGCCTGCGTGCCCCGTTCACCGTCACCGACCCGTTCGCCTACCTCATGGACCGGCTGCGCGACGCCGACGCCGTCTCCATCTCGGACATCGCGCCCCTGGTTGGTGACCTCGACACCATCCTGGCCGAGTTGCGCCACCACAATCACGAGGTGACCACGCGGGCCGAGCAGAGCCGTATCCGCGCGACAGTCACCCGCCGGATGAGGCAACTCTCGCCGGATGGCCGCACCCCGCTCGCGGTGGACCTGCTGCTCGACTGCGCGGTTCGGCTGCCCAACCAGGTCGCCCAGGAGATGGAGCGGGCCGCCAGCGCGCTGCTGCGCGTGACGCGGCAGCCGACCGGCGAAGCAACCTGGCGTGACTACCACTCTGCCTTCGTCGACAAGTACGGCACGGGCACGATGGTGCCGCTGGCCGAGGTGCTGGACCCGGATGCCGGCCTGGGGTATCCGGTGGGGTATCGCGGGAGCGTGCTGCCCACGCCGCCACCGGGGATCTCCGAGCGCGACGAGCGGCTGCTGGTGCTGGCCTGGCAGGCGATGGCCGACGGCACCCGCGAGATCATCCTGACCGACGACGTGATCGGCGAGCTGACCGGCGAAACGTTCGACGACCGGTACATCCCGCCGCACGTGGAGTTGTCCGCCCGCATCCACGCCGCCACCACCCAATCGCTGGATCGGGGCGACTTCCTGCTCACCGTCGCGCCCGCCCGCTCCGCCGGCACCCTCACCAGCCGGTTCACCCCGACGGCCACCGGGTCCGGCCTGGCGCGGGCGTACCGGGCATTGCCCGCCGCCACCGCCGGGGCGCTGCGGGTGCAGATGTCCTTCGGGCCGCTGTACCCGCACGCGGAGAACGTCTGCCGCGTCCCGGCCTACCTCGACCACGTGCTCCCGCTGGGCGAACACCGCCAGCCCGGCGACGACAGCCTGCTCACGATGGACGACCTGGCCATCACCGCGACCCGCGACCGGCTGCACCTGGTCAGCATCTCGCGTCGTCAAGTGGTTGAGCCGCAGGTGTTCCACGCGCTCGCACTGGACAAACAGCCCCCGCCGCTGGCCCGGTTCCTGGCGCATCTGCCACGGGCGTTCTCCGCCGCCTGGTACCAGTTCGATTGGGGACCGCGCGTCCGGCTGCCGTTCCTGCCACGGGTGCGCTACCGGCGCACCGTCCTGTCCCCGGCCCAGTGGCGGCTTGCCCCCGACGATTTCCCACCCGGCCAGGCCGGTCCTGGCCAGTGGAGGCAGGTACTCGACCGGTGGCGGCGCCGCTGGGACTGCCCTGACGTGGTCGAGCTCCGCGACGCGGACCGCACGCTGCGCCTCACCCTCAACGAGCCCGCCCACGCCACCCTCCTGCACGCCCACCTCAAACGGCACGGCCAGGCGATCCTGTACGCGGCCACCCCGGCGGCCGACTACGGGTGGATCGACGGCCACGCCCACGAAATCGCGCTGCCCCTGGTCACCACCTGCCCCGCTGCACCCGGCCCGCTGCACGGCCTCCTACCCGCCGTGACGAACACGCACGGGCACCTGCCCGGCGCCCCGGACGCCACCTGGCTCTCGGCGAAGCTGTTCACCCATCCCGAACGGATCGGCGAGATCGTCGCCGAGGCGCTTCCCGGCCTGCTGGCCACGCTCGACACACCCGCGTGCTGGTGGCTGCGATACCGCAGCCGACAGGAGACAGACCACCTGCGCCTGCGGCTGCGCACTATCCCCGACTGTTACGCGCAGTACTCGAACGCGGTCGGGGAGTGGGCGCAGCGGATGCGCCAAGCAGGACTGGCCGGGCGGCTGGTGATCGACACCTACTCCCCGGAAGTCGGCCGCTACGGGCACGGCGAGGCACTGGACGCCGCGGAGAACGTCTTCGCCGCCGACTCCGCCACCATGGCCGCCCTGCTGCGGCACCAGCCCACCACCGAGGTCGACCTCGGGCTGGTGGTGGCGAACATGGTAGGCATCGTCAGCGGGTTCTTCGGCGATCCCAACGAGGCGATGGACTGGCTGGCCGCCCGGCCGGCCCCGGCTGCCGCTGCGGCCATCGACCGGGCGGTGGCCGAGCGAGCGACCCGGCTCGCCACCGACCCGGCCGGGCTGTGGTCGCTGTCCGGCTGGACCGTCGACATCGGGCCGGCGTGGGACAACCGCGCCGACGCGCTGGCCAGCTACCACAAGGCGCTGCCACCGGAGGCGAACACCGACGTGGTGCTGGAGTCGCTGCTGCGCATGCACCACAACCGGGCCGTCGGCATCAACCGGGACAGCGAACGCACCTGCCGCCGCCTGGCCCGGCAAGCCGCGCTCACCTGGCGAGCCCGCCGTAGCGGTGGTGCCCGGTGACCTACACCGACCCGTACACGCCACCGCCCGAGCAGCATCCCGCACCCGGCTGGGGTCAATCCCTGGCAGACGGGGCCGCCGGGCTGGCGCTGCTGCACATCGCCTATGCCCGCGCCGGGATCGGAGACTGGGCCACCGCCCACCAATGGGTCAAGGCCATGACCGCCGAACCCGTGGCCGCGGACACAGGCGCCGGCCTGTACCGGGGCGCCCCGGCGGTCGCGTTCGTGCTGCGCACCGCCGGCCAGCCCGTCTACACCGGCGTACTGCACACCCTCGACGAGCACATCGCCGCGATCACTTGCACCCGCCTGGAGGCAGCGCACGAGCGGATCGACCGCGACGAACTGCCCGCGCTGCGGGAGTTCGACCTGATCAACGGGCTGACCGGACTCGGCGTCTGCCTACTTCAAGCCGTCCACGCCGACCCGCGCCACCCCGGCGGCGACCTGCTACGCGACGTACTGACCTACCTGGTCCGGCTGACCGGCCGGACCACCGTCGACGGGGCCACACTGCCCGGCTGGTGGACCGCGAATGGGCCGTCCGACCAGCCCGACCCGTGGTGGCCCGGCGGCCACGCCAACCTCGGCATGGCGCACGGCATCGCCGGACCGCTGGCGCTGCTGTCCTCCGCCATGATCGGCGGCATCACCGTGCCCGGACAGGCCGACGCGATCGAACTCACCGACTGGTTCCTCAACTCCTGGCGCTGCGGCTCGGTGATCAGCCCCTGGTGGCCCGGCATGATCTCCGCCCGCGAATGGGTCAACGCCGCCGCCGACCAGCCGGGTCCGCAACGCCCGTCCTGGTGCTACGGCGCCCCCGGCCTGGCCCGCGCCCGCCACCTGACCGCCCAGGCACTGGACACCCCGAACAGGGTGGCCGACGCCAGGGCCACGCTCGTCGCGTGTCTCACCGACGAGGCTCAACTCGCCCAACTCGGCGACGACTCGCTGTGCCACGGCTGGGCCGGGCTGGTGCACGTCTCCCGCCGGATGCTCGCCGACACCGAACCCGGCGGCGAATTCGCCGAGGTCCTGTCCCGGTTGGAACACCGCTGGCGTCACCGCCGCACCCAGGCGGCCCGAAAACTATCGGAGGTGAGGGGGATGCTGGAAGGCGACGCCGGAATCGCGCTCACCGATCTGCCGCCGGGCACCGGATGGGACGTCTGCCTGCTCACCGTCCCGCCCACGGCCGGACCAACGCACTCGCCCGTATCCGCAAGTACATACACGGAAGGAACCGGATAACCAACGCCACCAGCACCCGCCCCGAGGACCTGCGCAAGCAGATGATCAGCAACATCCGCACCGCTGGTCACCTGCGCTCCGAGCGCATCGAGCAGGCGTTTCGGGCCGTTCCCCGGCACCGGTTCGTTCCCGCAGCCTCGGTCGAGGAGGCGTACGCCAACAAGGCGATCACCATCAAGCCCGGCGCAGACCGGCCCGCCAGTTGCATCTCCGTGCCGACCGTGGTGGCGATGATGCTCGGCCAGCTCGACCCGCAGCCCGGCGACCGCGTGCTGGAGATCGGGGCCGGGACCGGATACAACGCCGCCCTGCTCGCCGAGCTCGTCGGCGACGGCGGCAGTGTCACCACCATCGACATCCACCCCGACGTCACCGGCGACGGCGCCATCGGCGACGCGGACCACGCCCCCTACGACAAGATCATCGTTACGGTCGGGCCGTGGGACCTGCCCCCGGCCTGGTTCGACCAGCTCGCCCCCGGCGGTACGCTCGTGGTCCCGCTGCACTGGCGGGGCCAGGCCCGCAGTGTCGCCTTCGCCCGTCAGGACACCCATCTCCGGGCGGAAAGCAGCCAGCTCTGCGGGTTCATTCCCATGATCGGTATCGTGTCGACCGGCGAGCAGACCGGCACGATCACTGACAACGTGGACCTGTACTGGGATGCCGACCAGAACATCGCCCCGGCCGCCCTGCACGAGGTGTTCACTGGACTCGAGCCCACCGTGTGGTCCGGCGCCTCCGTCGTCGCCAACGAGCCGTTCGACCACATCTGGCTGTGGCTGACCGCCACCTCACCCGGCACCTGCCGCATCGCCGCCGAAGACGAGGCCATCGAGTCCGGGGTCTGCCGCCCCGCGTTCACCTACCGCACCCCCGCGATCGTCGAGGGCGACTCCCTGGCATACCTCACCAAGCCCCGCCCCGTCGACCATCCCGGCCCGGACGGCGAACGCCGCTACGAACTCGGCGCCGCCGCCCAGCTCGCCGAGCGGCTGGTCGAGCAGATTCGCCGCTTCGACCGCGACCGCACCGCCCAGCCCGTCATCACCGCCTACCCTGCCGGAACGGCCGACGAGACCCTGCCCACCGGCGTGGTTATCGACAAGCGCCACGTCCGCATGGTCGCCACGCCCTGACCGGTCACCGCGCCGACGGCCCCCAGCATCGAGAACGTGGTGACCACGTCTGGCTGACCACGTCTGGCTGAGCAGCCTCCTGAATCGCGGATTCGTCTAAACCCCGCACCAGCTACGACTGCACCGGAGCCCGCGCCGAATACGGCGGTCCGCACTGTCAACACCTCAGCGGCCGCTGTCTGGACACCTTCATCACCAGATTTCCCTGTCCAGCTCAGCGCAGGTCCTTACTGAAATCTTCGCTGGCAACCGACACCCGGGATCACCGTCGACATCCGCGATCAACCGGAAAGTTCACGCAGAGCATCTGCATAACTGCGCAGAGCCTCGATCTGCTGGGTCAGTCGGGCCAGGTCCGGCGAGGACGCGACCACCGTGCCCACGACCTCGCTGGCCGCTGCCAGCAGGTCGTCCAGAGTGGCCACCGACGCCGACATTCCGGCCACCAGGTCCTTCCTCGTCGCCAGGATCTCGGCTCGTCGAGCGGGATGCGTCACCGCCCGGGCCGCCCTTTCACACGCGACGACCCGCCTGGCGGTGACCCGCAGCCCGTCCACCAGATCGGCGGCGCCGGCCACGGCCGCCCGCACCGGGCCGCGGGCGGCGCCGGGAGCAAGCGTCCGGGCCATCGC
>NZ_CDWRCL010000057.1:0-18678 GCF_977927575.1 Frankia sp. CcCS3 | reverse complement strand
CGCCGGCACCGCGGCCGCCACCCCGGGCCCCGCCACCGCCCGGACCGCCGCGGCCCCGGGCCGGACGAGGCTGGCGCTGCGGGGCGTGGGAGTGCTGGGCCGGGTGAGACTGGGAGTTTCCATACTGAGACAGAGGATCCGCCGATCAGGTCAGGGCCGCCATGGGTCCACCCGGACTGGATGAGGTGTTCCACACCAGTCCGCGTATCGTCCGGAGGCCGGGGGTACGGCCGGGTTTCGCGACCGGACCCACCGGCGGGTCATCCCCGCTAGGGCGCTCGCACCGACCTCGCACACCCGACCGTTCGGCCGGGCGCGGACGGCCTTGCAAGCCGTCGTTCTGTTCAAGGTACATCGCCGTCCCGCCACGCGGAGTGTGAGAGACGCCGATCCTGCGGCTGTACGTCTCGGGCTCACCCGCCGGTTCGTCCCGGGTTACTCCTTCGGGCGAGCGGGTCGCCGGCCGCGGTCCGCAGCCCCCGGTCGCGGCGGTGACGTGCCCGGCCCCACGGAAGTGGGTGGTCCCACCGGAGTGTCCGATCCCACGGCGGGGTCCGGCCCGATCGGGGAGGGCCGCCATCCAGGCCCGCAACCGGCGGGCGAGCAGCAGTCAGAGCAGCAGCGGCGCGAACGGCATCGCTGTGAGGTTAGGGGTAGACGAACGGAAAGCCGGAGTACACCGCCCCCCGTGCCGGGGGCGGGATAGGGATCGAGCCCGTGCTGCCCGGCCGCGCCGGCCCGCAGGAAGACGTCGACGTCGTAGTGGCCGATCCGGGTAATCAGCCCGAACCAGACCAGCATGACCAGTCCGGCGACCGGCAGGCTGGGCCGACCGGGTGGCGTCGGCCATGGCAGTCCCCGGACGGGCTATCGGTCATCCGGGCCGGGCCGGCTCCCACGTTCGTCGCCACGGCGATCGTCCTCGTTGCCCCGCACGCTTCCTCAACCCCACCCGTTGCGTCAGAAGGCGAGTTCGGTGACCAGGTGGATGACCAGTCCCACGAGGGCACCGACGACGGTGCCGTTGATCCGGATGAACTGCAGGTCGCGACCGACGTGCAGCTCGATGCGCCGGGAGGTCTCGTCGGGCTGCCAGCGGCCGACAGTATCTCCGATGATCGCGGCGATGTCGTCCTTGTACCGGCACACCACGCGGGTGGCCGCGTTCGCCACGGTGTGGTCGACGGTGCGCGCCAGCTCCGGATCGGTGGCGAGCTGGGCGCCGAAGGCCGCGAGTTCGTCGGTCGCGCGGACCCGGGCCGTGCTGCCCGGATCGGAGGCGAGATCGAGCAGGATGCTTTTCGCCGTGGCCCACATGGCGGAGATCATCCGGTCGACCTCAGGATGGGCCAGGAGCCGGTACTTGATTTGCTCGACCTGCCGTCCCAGCGCCTCGTCGGTGCGCAGCCGGCCGGCGAAGCCGCGCAGGAACGTGTCCAGGGCGCGGCGTGCCCGGTGCTCGGGGTCGGTGCGCAGCGCCTCGGTGAAGCGCAGCGCCTCGCTGTACGCCTTGGCCGCGACCGCCTCGTCCAGCCACTTCGGCGACCAGCTTGGTGCCCGGTCCTGCACGGTGCGGGTGAAGACCTCCGGGTTCTGCTTCAACCACGTCTCGGCCTCGGTGACGATCACGTCGACCAGTCGATGGTGCAGCCGGTCCTCGACCACCCGTTCCAGCGCCATTCCGAGGGCCCCGGCCCAGGGCCGTTCGACGATGCGGGGCAGCACCGCCTTCTCGACGAGTTCGCGGACCAGGTCGTCGTTCATTCCGGAGATCATCGCGGTGAGCCGCTCCGCCGCCTCGGTCGTGACCCGTTCGGCGTGCGACGGCTGGCGCAGCCAGGCACCGACCCGGGCGGACACTCCGATGCCGTCGATCTTCTCCCGGATCACGTCCTCGGCGAGGAAGTGGGTGCCGACGAAGCTCTCCAGGCTCCGACCAAGCGCGTCCTTACGCCGAGGAATGATCGCCGTGTGCGGGATCGGGAGGCCGAGTGGGTGGCGGAACAGCGCGGTCACGGCGAACCAGTCGGCCAGTGCGCCGACCGCGCCCGCCTCGGCGGCCGCGGCCACGTACCCGATCCACCCCGGGCCACCGCGGGCCTGCCAGCGGGCGGCGAGGAGGTAGATCGTCACCACCGCGGCAAGCAGGCTGCCGGCGATGAGCCGCATCCGGCGAAGCCCGCGGCGCAGGCCCGCCTCGTCGGTGGTGCCGCGCGCGAAGCCAGCCGACACCGGCCCGGAGACGCCCTCCGGATCGTTCATCGCCGCCCGTTCGGTCGGCCGCCCGTCCCGCCGCCCACTGAGATCCTCCTGCTCGTTCCGCCAGCCGGATCGGCGCGGACCGACCAGGCTGGCGGGCGAGCCTGGCGGTGTCGGACGCGACGATCCTCGGCCACCTTATGCGGGAGCACCGCCCATCCGGACCGGCGTGGGGATCATTCGGTCTGGCGCCGGATCCGTTGCTGGATGACGACCAGATCGACGATGGCGACGATGGCGAGGAAGGCGAGGACCGCGGCGCCGGCTGTCTGCCCCCGGACGGCGAAGAAACCGGCGAAGACCCCGCAGAACACCAGGCCGAACGCGGCGAGGACGCGGCGTAGCCCGAATGCGCTGCGAGCCGGGGGGAACCTCCCCGGATCGGAGGAGCCGGAGGAGAAGGCGCGGCGCCACCAAGGCCGGTGCCCGAGGGCACTACCCCGGTCGCGTTGGTGCGGCAGGGAATGGGTCACAGGCACCGGTATGCCCCGCCCGGACGGGGCAACCGGTCGCCCTCGTCGCCGTTGCGGGGCTGGTCCTCCCGGGCCGCACGGACGGCATGGAGCGGGCCGGCACCGACGTCGGTCAGCCCTCGGTGGTCGGTCAGCCCTCGGTGGTCGGTCAGCTCACGGGTGGTCGGTCAGCCCTCGGCTGCCGACGTGCCGTGGCGGCCCGGCAGCCTGGCGGTCATCGCGGATCTCGCCTCGTCGCTGACGAGGCGCTCGGTGAAGATCGCGCTTTCGGCGTCGATGCGCGCCAGCACCTCCGGTGTCCCGCCGTCGTGCAGCAGGGCGCGAGCTGCCGCGAGCGCCTGCGGCGGCTGGGCCAGCAGCGCCGCCACCCGGTCGTCGACCCGGGCGCGTAGCGCTTCGGCGTCGGGAAGCACCTCGGTCACCACCCCCAGTCGGGCGGCCTCGGCCGCTCCGAGGGACTCGCCGAAGTAGACGATGCGGGCAGCGATGGCTGGCCCGACCCGGCGGGGTAGCAGGAGGGTCGACCCGAACTCGGGGATCACCCCCAGGTTGACGAACGGCATCCCGAGAGTGCTGCGCTCGGTCGCATAGACCAGGTCGCAGTGCAGCAGCAGCGTGGTCCCGATGCCCATCGCGGGCCCGTCGACCTCGGCGACGAGAAGTTTCGTGCTGCGGGCCAGCGTCCGGATGAAGGTCAGCGTCGGACCCTCCGCCCGGAGGGCGTTGGTGGCCAGAAAGTCGACCAGATCGTTGCCGGCGGTGAAGGATCCACCGCTGCCGGTCAACCGGATAACCCGGATCTCCGGGTCGGTCTCGGCCTTGTCGAACGCCTCCGTGAGGGCGACGTACATCGCCTGGGTGAGGGCGTTGCGTTTCTCCGGGCGGTTGATCCGTACCGTCAGCGTGCCCTGGCCGGGTTCGCTCTCGATCTGGCTGCTCATCCGTGTCTCCTCACCGGTCCGTCGGGTTCCTTGACCCGGCCGTGCTCCTGACCCGGTCGTGCCCAGGGGCACAGTGCCACCGGCTGGCCTCGGGTGAAAGCAGTTGTGTCACCTCCGCCGCTTCCGTGACCTCCGCCGCTTCCGCCAGCCGGGCCTCGCTCGGCGATTAACATAGCAGTTCAGCAGCAGCTCATTGGACGGGAGTTGATGGGGAGGTTCGTCGTGGAGTGGCTGTGGAGTGATTGAAGCTCTGGCGGACCGGGTAGGGCCCGATCGGCAATCGCCAACGGGGGTGAACCGGTGGGGCCGGGTGCCCCAATTCCCGCCCCCGGGTGTCTGCAATGTCTACAACGTCTGCAATGTCCGCAATGGGACCACTCTCCATGGTCTGGCACGAGGCGGGAGCTGCAGCCCGGGCGGGGGTCGGGTGGGCCGCGAGGGTGCGATCTGTGTGGCCTCGGATCGTGCGATGTTCTTTCGGCAACATGCCAACATGTGATGTGCTTGCGTTGTCGAGCGCGGTGCGGCTGGTTGATCGGGGCCTTCGTGGCCGCGGAGGATCTGTGCCAGTTAGCGCTGACTGCTGCCCGTCAGTGCTGGTTCGTGCGCATCGCCGTTGTTTGGTCCGGACTGCGCTCATGTAATTCGGGGGCGGGTTCCGGTTGCGCGTTGCGCGCTCGCGAATGTCCGTCACTCGGTGCTACCTCGCCATCCTTTTGCGTTGAAGACGGGTGCCCCCGACCGGGCTAGTTCTTCACCCGCTACAGTTGTCCGCGCCCCCGGAACATTCCCCCGATGCCCGGACCGCCTACTCCAATGCGCCGGCCCGGTGTTGTCATCTGTGGTCTTCCGGTGACATGTCCCGATGGAACTCGACTACTCACCCCCCGCACACGAGGCACTCGACTCCCGGGTGCCGGACGAGAGGACCGGATGCTCCAGAATTGGCCCATCCGCTCGAAGCTAGTGGTGATTCTCGTCGTCCCCCTGGCTGCGCTCGCGGTACTGAGCGCGATACAGGTGCGGGGGAACGTCGACAACGTGCGGGTCGCCAACCGCATCAAGGCACTCGCCGACTTCTCGATCAAAAGCAACGATCTGGTCCAGGCCCTGCAGGTCGAGCGGTACGCCACGAACTCCTATGTCGGTTCCAACTACATGGCCGTCGCTCAGGGGCAGGCGGCGCTCGCCGCCCGCGGCCCGGTGGACCAGGCCCTGGCCGTCTATCGGGCCGGTGAGGCGGCGCTGCCCGCGGCGGGTCGTGACACCCTGGCGACCACGCTCGCGTCGATCTCGGAACGCCTCGGCAAGCTCCCGGCGCAGCGTAAGGCGATCGACGCGCACCAGGCGCAGGTGGACCAGAACATTGCTTTCTACTTGGGTGCCGTGGACGACCTCCTCGCTCTCAACGCCCAGGTGGCGGCCGGAAGCCGTAACACCTCGTTGGTCAACGGTGCCACCGCACTGGTGAGTATCGCGCAGGCCAAGGAGCAGGTCGCCCACCAACGCGGCGCCGTCGTCCGCGTGATCCTCCTCCAGCAGACAGATGTGGCCACGCTGCGGGAGATCCAGACCAGGACCGGGGCGGAGGATGCCTGGCTGGCCCAGTTCCGCACCACGGCCACGGCGGACGAGCAGGAGTTCTACAACGTGACGGTCGGCCGGACGATCTCGGCCGCCGGGACATTGCGTGACGGCACGGTTAACGCCGTGCAGAACGGCCAGCCGCTGACCGTTACCCCGCAGATCTGGCTGCAGGCCTCCGACGCGAAGATCAATGCGATGCGGCAGGTC
The DNA here is from genome assembly GCF_977927575.1 of Frankia sp. CcCS3. NCBI lineage: Bacteria > Bacillati > Actinomycetota > Actinomycetes > Frankiales > Frankiaceae > Frankia > Frankia sp. CcCS3. The sequence goes on along the minus strand of NZ_CDWRCL010000057.1, from coordinate 13,211 downwards.
GAACGCCGGGTCGCGGCCGATCTCGGGACGGCCAGCGCGAACATCGCCAGTTCGGCCACCCGAGACGCGCTTGTCAGCGGTATCGGCGTGGCGCTGGTGCTCGTGGTGTCGGTGGTGATTTCTCTCCTGGTGGCGAGCCCGATGATCCGGGACCTACGCCGACTGCGCCGCGGCGCCCTCGAAGTCGCGAACGAGCGACTGCCCGGAGTCGTCGACCGTCTGCACCGCGGGTCGCCGGTGGACGTGGCCGAGGAGGAATTCCCGGTCGAGGTCCGGAGCAAGGACGAGATCGGTCAGCTCGCCGAGGCGTTTGGCACCGTGCACGCGGTGGCCGTGCGGACCGCGGTGGGGCAGGCCGCGATGCGCAAGAGCATCGGGGACACGTTCCTCAACCTCGCCCGCCGCAGCCAGGCACTCATTCACCGCCAGCTCAAGGTGATCGACGCCTTGGAGCGCAAGGAGACCGACCCGGACGAGCTGGAGGAGCTCTTCCGTCTCGACCACCTCGCCACCCGTATGCGCCGGCACGCCGAGGACCTCATCGTGCTGTCCGGCTCCAAGCCAGCCCGTGGTTGGCGCCGGCCTGTCCCGGTCAAGGACGTCGTCCGTGGCGCCGTCGCCGAGGTGGAGGACTACACCCGGGTCCAGGTGATGTCGATCGACGGAGGGGCCATCAGCGGTCACGCCGTCGGTGACGTCATCCACATGCTCGCCGAGCTGATCGAGAACGCCACCTCCTTCTCCCCGCCCCACACGCCGGTGCATGTCTCCGGGCACGAGGTGTCGAACGGCTTCGTGATCGAGATCGAGGACCGCGGGCTGGGCATGAGTCCGGAGGAGTTCGACGCCGTGAACGAGCGGCTGGCCAACCCGCCCCCCTTCGACCTGTCGACCAGCGAGCGTCTCGGCCTGTTCGTTGTCGGTCGGCTCGCCGAGCGGCATTCTATCTCGGTGAAGCTGCGGTCCTCGCCGTATGGCGGCACGATGGCGATCGTCCTGGTGCCGACCACGCTGCTGCGGCAGGTCGACCCCGACGGGGAGGCCCGGCCGGAGCCCACGCAGATCGCCCCGCCGCTTGCCATGACGCGGGTTCCGGCTCTCGACGGCCCGGCCATCGACGAGGACCGGTTCCGCGGGTCGCTGGTGGACGCGGACGGCGACCTCGCCGGTCCCCCCGCGCTCTCCGAGGACGCGGCCGCGGCTGCGCACGGTCAGGACGAAACGCTCATCGACGATCTGCCGGTCTTCGCCACGGTGCGATCGAGCTGGTTCGTCGCCGACCGCCCGCGGCACCGTTCCAACGGCAGGCGTTCGGACGCTCCGCCGCGTCCCTTGACCCCGCGTTCCGACCCGGCCAGCGGGCCGGGCGAGGAGCCCGGCTCCCGCGGCTTCGGTACCCCCCCGCCGCTGCCGTCGCGCCGTTCGCGTGGCGGCCGCAGGGCCGCGGGGGACCAGCCCCACCAGGCTGTCCCGGACCACCCCCAGACGCCCGGGTTGGACGACCCCGACGGCCCGCCGGCCCGTCCGGGGCAGGACGAATCTTTCCGGGACGAACCCTTCCCGGAGGAACCCTTCCGGGATGGGCCCCTCCGGGACGGACGGGACGTCCCCGGTCCGGGTGGCCACAACGGTGCGCCCGGCTCCGGCTATGGCGGCGACGGCGGCCGTGTCACCTCGCTGTTCGGTGACAGCCCCATGGCCAGGGAGCGGTCGCGCGGTGGTGACCTCGGCTCCGCCGACCCGGGGGAGGCCACCCGAACCGATCCGTTCACCTCACCGCTGGGCCGGCCGGTGGGGTACTCCGGGGGATTCCACCGCGAGGACGCCCCCGCCATGGGCCAGACGGTCGTCCCCCTCGGACGCCCGGCGCCTTCGGCCCGTTCAGACGAGCCCGCCGAGCCGGCCGGGCCCGGCGCGGACGGCCAGCCGCCCGTCAGTTTCACCGAGGTGGGCCTGCCCAAGCGCACCCGGCGGGCCAGTCTCGCGCCGCAGCTTCGCCGGGACATTCCCGAGGAGAGTTCCGGAATGCTCGCCGCGCAACGGAGCCCGGAAGAGATCCGCAGTATGATGTCGTCCTTCCAGAACAACTTTGGTCGTGGTCTGGCGGACGGCCAGGTTTCGAACGACGGTGACGATGTAGGAAAGGTGACCTGATGCGTCCGCTGGGGCCGTCCGAGAACATGAGCTGGTTGCTCAACAACCTCGTCAAGAAGGTGCCCGAAGTCACCTATGTGATTGCGCTTTCCTCCGACGGGTTGTTGCTCGCCGCCTCGTACGGGATGGACCGGGCGACCGCCGACCAACTGGCCGCGGTAGCCTCCGGATTCAACAGCCTGGCGCGCGGCGCGGGTCGTTTCTTCGGGGGTGGAAACGTTCGGCAGACCATTGTCGAGATGGACGAGGGATTCCTGTTCGTCACCGCGGTGGGGGACGGATCGTGCCTGGCCATTCTCAGCAGCCCCGGCGCGGACATCGGTCTCATCGCCTACGAGATGGCGCTGCTGGTGACCCGGGTCGGCGAGTTCCTCACCCCGGAACTCCGGGCTCAGATGCAGTCCGCGCTGCCACTCTGACCTCGGCCCGGCGATCGGGTGGGGGTCCGATCGGTTGGTGGGTCAGCCGGTCGCCCCCTGCGCCATCACCGACCGGATGACAGCAGAATTCTCAAGGCAGGAGGACCGGATATGCCGCGCGATGACGAATGGTTCGACGAAGAGGCTGGTCCGGTCGTCCGCCCCTACGCTGTCACCGGGGGCCGGACACGGCCGACGAACCAGACGTTGGAGCTGGTCGCGTTGGTGACCACCACGCCCAACGGCCGGCTGATGATGCGGACGCTGGAGCATGAGCAGCGCGCCATCGCGCTGCTCTGCCAACGCGTGCAGTCGATCGTGGAGATCTCCGCTCGGCTGAATCTGCCGGTCGGGGTCGCGCGGGTCCTCGTCGGCGACATGCTCGACGCCGGCCTGGTAACCGTGACCCGACCGGCCCGACCCTCCGACCGCCCTTCCATTGCCCTCATCGAAAAGGTGCTCGATGGACTACAGGCCCTCTAGGACGGGGTCGCCGGAAACGGCGCCGCCGCATCCGGTAAAAATCATCATCGCCGGCGGGTTCGGAGTCGGGAAGACGACGTTCGTCGGTTCGGTGAGCGAAATTCAGCCCCTCACCACGGAGGCCGCGATGACGGCCGCAAGCATAGGGATCGACGACACCAGCGCGGTCGGCTCGAAGACGACGACCACGGTCGCGATGGACTTCGGTCGGATCACGCTTCTCGATAGCATTATTCTCTACCTTTTCGGCACCCCGGGCCAGGACCGGTTCTGGTTCATGTGGGATGAGCTCGTCCTCGGCGCGATCGGCGCGGTGGTCCTGGTGGACACGCGGCGGCTGGCCGACTCCTTTCCGGCCATCGACTACTTCGAGGAGCGCGACATCCCGTTCCTCATCGCGCTGAACCGGTTCGACGGTGCGCGGGAGTACCGGGCGGAGGACGTCCGGGCGGCGTTGGACCTCGATCCGCGCCGTCCGGTGGTGTTCTGCGACGCCCGGCAGCGGGAGTCGGTCCGGCAGTCCCTGGTGTCGCTGGTCCGCCACGCCCTCGACGTGGTGTCCGCGGAGGCGTCCCGGTCGGGCCTGCCCCAGCGGTCGGGGTGAGCGGCCGCGTCGGTCCGGTGGGCACGACTGGTCCGGTGGGCACGACTGGTCCGGTCGGCGTCCGTCGGCCACGTCCCGATCCTGCTCCGAGGAAGGGGAAGGTGCTCGATCTCTTCGGTATCGATGAGGTCACCCTGGCCGCCTATCGGCTGTGGCTGTGCCACGAGGTCCTGAGCGTGCCCGAGGTGGCGGAGATGCTCGGCGAGCCGCTGGTCGCCGCGGGGCGGGCGCGTGATCGTCTGGTCGAGCTGGGTCTGCTGCTGCCCTCGCGCGAACGGGCCGGTCACTACGTCGCGGTGCATCCCGAAGCCGGGCTCGACCACCTGCTCCAGGTGCAGCACGAGCAGCTGATCCGTCGCCATGAGCGGCTGCTCCTGGCCCGGGCGCAGATCAGCTCCTTCGTCTCGGACTACCTGGAGAGCCGTCCCGGCGGGGACACCGTCGAGGTAAGGCGGATAGACGGCGCCGACCAGGCCCGTGCGGAGCTGCTCGCGATCGTCGGGCGAGCCGAGCGGGAGGTGCTCGCGCTGCACACCCGGCGCGAGTGGTCCTCGGCCCTGACTCGCGAGGTGATGCCGGTCGAACTGCGCGCGTTGCGGCGTGGCGTGGTGATGCGCAGCGTCCTGCCCCGGTCGATGCGCCTGGACGAGCTCGGCGCCGGCTATGTGCGGACCGTGGCGGCGCATGGCCTGGACGCCCGGATGATCGACGATCCCCGGCTGGACGCCACCGCGGTCGACGGGCGGATCGGCCTGGTCCGACTGGGCCGGGGGTTCGCGACCGGCCAGACCCTGCTCGTGCGCACCCCGGAGCTGACCGCCCTGCTGCTCACCCTGTTCGAACAGGTCTGGGAGGCCGCCGAACCGCTGAGCAGCGAGGCGATAGCCGCTCCCGGGGACGGTGACGACGCGCCGAGCGACACCGAACGGCTGCTGCTGCGTCTGCTCAGCCTCGGCATGAAGGACGAGGCGGCCGCGCGCCACCTGGGCGTCTCCGTCCGCACCGTGCGTCGCATGATCGCCGATCTGATGGCACGGTTGAACGCCCGTAGCCGGTTCCAGGCGGGTACCCTCGCCGCGCAACGCGGCTGGCTCTGAACGGGCCGGTTCTGAGCATCTGGCTCTGAACATCTGGCTCCGAACAGCCGGCTTTCGCGCCGCGGCGGCCCTCCGGCGATAGTCCCGGTCAGGTGAGAGCGGCCGACGTCGGCCAGACGAGGCCCCGGCTCCCCGACCAGAGAACACCATACTCGACCAGGCCGAGGCCGAGCGTGGACGACGTGGTTCCCACGAGATCGAGATCCCGGCTCTCCTCCGGTGGCGTATCGACCACCCCCGGGCACCGGGAAGCCCGCTTACGGTGGTTGTAGCCACGTTGTTCTTTTTGTGTGTGTCAGTTGGCATTTGACTGCCAGGGCAACTTGCTGCCAGGGGAAATCCAGGACAGCCGCGCCGCGTGGCCCCATGCTCTCGATGAGTCAAAGAAGCTGACTGCTTCAGAAAGGCTGGCTGCTTCAGAAGGGTCGCTGGGCTGCCTCAGAAGGGTTGCCGGATGGGAAGCGGTGGTCGCGCACCGGTCACTCCTGCCTGGCTTCATGTTCGTCGGCGGATTCCCCCTGTCACCTGTAACGCGGCGCAAGGTGCCGAGGTCGGTCCGTCAGGGCCGGTCCGCCCAGCTGCCCATGCACACGGTACCCGTGCTTGCCATGCACACGGTACCCGTGCTTGCCTGGGGTCAAACACACGTTTTCCAAGAACATGTCGAGGAGATTCTCGTGCCCTCAGCCACCGGTCCCTCGGTTACCGGTCCGCAGAACCCCGCCACGCCGTCCGGAGGCCAGTCACACCGGACTCTCATCGTGGCCAGGATGAACCCTGCCGACGCTCCCGCCATCGCGGCGACCTTCGCCGAGTCCGATGCCGGAGAACTACCCGGAATCGTGGGTGTGACCAGGCGTGACCTGTTTCACTTCCATGGCCTTTACTTTCATCTGATCGAGGCTCCGACTAACGTCAGGAACACCGTCGAGAACGTCCATGAGCATCCGCTGTTCGTCGACGTGAGCAAAAAGCTCGGGAAATACGTCTCCGCCTACGACCCGGAGACCTGGCGCACCCCCGGGGACGCGATGGCGCAGAGTTTCTATTCGTGGACGGCCGGCTGAGCCCCCCGGTACACCACCGGGCTCCTGATACACGGCCGGGCTCCTGTACACCGCCAGAGTACCGGGCCCGCCGGCTGCGGCCGCGGCCGGTCATCAGCGACTGCGTCCTCGATTCCGCCCACAGGTACGCCCAGTTTTTCATGTGAACCCCGAAACCCGAAAATGAAAAAGGGAGTACGACATGCCCCGGCAATGGTCGGCCGATGCCCTGCTTGACTTCCTGGTCGAACAGGCCGGTCTGCCCTCGGACGAGCGGCCGACGGACCTGGACGTGACCTTCATCGACATCGGCCTCGACTCGCTCGCCTACCTCCAGCTCTCGGCAGAGGTGGCCGGGACCTTCGGGGTGGACCTCCCGGCCGAGCTGCCGGAGAGCTGGACCCTCGCCGAGATCCTGGCCACGGTGAACGCGGCTCTCGACCAGCACGAGACGGTCTGAATCCGCCGTTAGTTTCCACGTCCCCTACCTTCCAGGTCGACCGGAGCCGACGTGAGCGGGCACACTGACAACTCGATTTTCATCGATGCCGACATTGAAACCGTCTGGACCATCACCAACGATCTGAAATCCTGGCCTGACCTCTTTACCGAATACGCCTCGGTAGACATTCTTGAGCACCACGAGAACACCTTCAAGTTTCGCCTGACCATGCATCCCGACGAGAACGGGACGGCGTGGAGTTGGGTGTCCGAGCGGACACTCGACCCGGCCACCCGGCAGGTGCGCGCGTACCGCGTCGAGACCGGCCCGTTCGAGTACATGCACATCCACTGGAGCTACACGCCGGAGGGCACCGGCACCCGCATGCGCTGGGTGCAGGACTTCCACATGCGCCCGTCGGCGCCGGTGAACGACGAGCAGATGACCAACCGCATCAACACCAACACCGCCCGCGAGATGTCGGTGATCCGGGAGAAGGTCGAGCGGGCCGCCGCCGAGCTGCCCCCGGTCTCCCTCGCGCTGCCGGAACAAGTCTGAGGAGAACGAGACCGGTGACTTCCGTGACAGCGATTCCGAAGGTTCTCTGCATTCACGACATGACCCCCAACCGTCGGCGCGGCGGTGACGTCCGCACGCTGCTCTCCCCGGTGACCGTGGGTTCGACCTCGGGTTTTTTCGGCACCCTGACCCTCCAGCCGGGTGAGGTGGTGACCGAACACCTGCACCCCTACTCGGAGGAGTTCCTCTACTGCGTGCGCGGCATTGTGACCGCCCGACTGGACGGTCAGTACCAGGACCTGCCGGCCGACCACGGGGTGTGCATCCCGATCGGGATGCGCCACCGCGTCGTCAACACCGGCGAGGAGACCGCCTTCCTCGTCTTTCACCTCAGCCCGCTGGCACCCCGGCCCGATCTCGGCCACGTCGACACCGAGGTACCGTTAGACCCGGACGCCCCGCACGCTCCGGTCGCCCCGTCGGCACCCACCGTCGACGCCTTGCCCCACGGGTCCGGACAGTGAGCGGACCAAGACGGACGGCGGTCACCGGGATCGGGGTGGTCGCCCCCGGCGGGGTCAACCGCAAGGAGTTCTGGACCCTGCTGACCGACGGCCGTACCGCGACGCGGCGACTGTCGTTCTTCGACCCGACCCAGTTCCGTTCCCAGGTGGCCGCCGAGTGCGACTTCGACCCGGCGGCGGCCGGCCTGACCGCCCGGGAGATTGCGCGTAACGACCGGTTCGTGCAGTTCGGCTTGGCCGCGGCGTTGGAGGCGGTCGAGGACAGCGGCCTGGACCTGCGGGGCGGCGGTGATGGCGGTGATGGCGGGGGTGGCGGTGATGCCGGGGACGGCCCGATCGTCGGCGTCAGCATCGGCAGCGCGGTGGGCGCGACCACTCGCCTGGAGAACGAGTACGTCGAGGTCTCCGACAGCGGGCGGGACTGGGAGGTTGATCCCCGGTACGCCAGCTCGTTCCTCTACCACGCGATGGTGCCGAGCTGCCTGGCCACCGAACTGGCCTGCCGGTTCGGCACACACGGCCCCGCCTTCGTGGTCTCCACCGGCTGCACCTCGGGCATCGACGCGGTCGGCTACGGCCATCAGCTCATCGTCGACGGCGAGGCCGACATTGTCATCGCCGGTGCCTCCGACGCGCCGATCTCCCCGATCTCGATGGCGTCCTTCGACGCGATCCGCGCGACGACGGCCCGCAACGACGACCCCGAACACGCCTCCCGTCCCTTCGACGCCAGCCGGGATGGCTTCGTGATGGGGGAGGGCTGCGCCGTCCTCATCCTGGAGGAGCTCACCGCCGCCCGGTCGCGCGGTGCGCACATCTACTGCGAGGTGGGTGGGTACGCCTCGCGCTCGAACGCGTTCCACATGACCGGACTGCGCCCCGACGGGGTCGAGATGGCCGAGGCGATCCGGGTCGCGATGGACGCGGCGCGGGTCGGAGCCGACGACATCGACTACATCAACGCGCACGGATCGGGCACCAAGCAGAACGATCGGCACGAGACGGCCGCCTTCAAACGTTCGCTGGGACAGCGGGCGTATGACATCCCGGTCAGCTCGATCAAGTCGATGATCGGGCACTCGCTGGGCGCGATCGGGTCGATCGAGATCGCTGCCTGCGCCCTGGCGATCGAGAACGACGTCATCCCCCCCACCGCCAACTGGACCACCCGCGACCCCGAGTGCGATCTCGACTACGTCCCGAACATCGCCCGGGACCACGCTGTCGACGTGGCCCTGTCGGTCGGCAGTGGTTTCGGTGGCTTCCAGTCGGCGATCGTCCTCGCCGCCCCGACGCGATGAACGCCGCCGTGGAGGCCTCCGCCGCGACGGCCGCGGGGCCCGCCCACCGGGACGGTTCGCCGCAGGCCCCGGTCCGGCCGGTCGTCACCGGGCTCGGCGTCCTCGCGCCCAGCGGCATCGGGACGGAGGAGTACTGGGCGTCGACCCTGCGCGGCGAGTTGAAGATCGCGCCGATCAGCCGGTTCGACACCACCTGGTACGACGCCACCCTCGCTGGAGAGGTCGCCGGTTTCGCGGTGGAGGACCACGTCGACAAGCGGTACATCGTCCAGACCGACCGGTGGACCTGGTTCGGGATGGCCGCGTCGCGCCTCGCCATGGCCGATGCGCGCTACGACCCCGCCGCGCACGATCCGTATGCGACCTCGGTGGTGTTCGGCAGCGGGTCGGGCGGTGTCGACATCGGACAGCGCGAGCTGGGACGGCTGTGGACCCGGGGCCGCACCGCGGTGAGCGTCTATCAGTCGATCGCCTGGTTCTACGCGGCGACGACCGGGCAGACCTCGATCCGGTATGGTTTGAAGGGGCTGTCGGGGGTCCTGGTCAGTGACGGTGCCGGCGGAATCGACAGCCTCGCCCAGGCCCGGCGGATTATCCGCCGCGGCACGCCGACGGTGCTCGCCGGGGGGGCCGAGGCGAGCCTGACGCCCTATGCGATCACCGGTCATCTGTCCAGCGGCCGGGTCAGCACCGCGACCGTTGCTGCGGACGGCTACAAGCCGTTCGACGTCCGGGCGAACGGTTACCTGCCCGGTGAGGGTGGCGCGACGCTCGTGCTCGAGGATCCGGCCGCCGCCGCCGCCCGGGGAGCCCCGCACGTCTACGGCGAGATCGCCGGCTACGCCGCGACGCACGACGCCGCCCACCACGAACGCCCCGCCCCGGACGTGCGCTGGCTCGCCACCGCGATGCGCCGGGCCCTGCGCGACGCCGGCCTCACCCCGGACGACGTCGATGTCGTCTTCGCGGACGGCGCAGGTTCACCGGACCTCGATGCCCAGGAGGCGGCGGCGATCCGCGCGGTCTTCGGCGCCCGGACGGTCCCGGTGACGGCGCCGCAGGGCTTCGTCGGCCGGCTCCTCGCCGGCGGCTCGGCGTTGACGGTGGCCGCGGCGTTGCTGTCCATCCGGGACGGGGTCATCCCGGCGGTGGGCAACCTCGACACCCCCGATCCGGCCCATGGGCTCGACCTCGTGCGTACGCCCCGGCGTGCACCCGTGCGGGTGGCGCTGGTGAACGCCCGTGGCTACGGCGGTTTCAACAGCAGCCTCGTGGTTCGCGCCGTCGGTTCCCGCTGAGGGCGTACCCACCCGTACCGCCTGCCCCTGCCCGCTCACCTCACGACCCCTCACCTCACGACCCCTCGGCAGCCGACCCCTCGGCAGCCGACACCTCGACACAGGAGACAGTCAGCGATGTTCTCAGACCTGGCCGGGCGACGCGCCCTGGTTACCGGCGGTACCCGCGGCATCGGACGGGCCGTGGTGCTCGGCCTCGCCCGAGCCGGTGCGACGGTCGTTGCCGGCCACCAGCGCCAGACCGAGGATGCCGAGAGCCTGCGCCGCGAACTCAAGGACACCGGCGGCGACCATCTGCTCGTCCAGGCCGACGTCGCCGATCCGGGCCAGATCACCGAGCTCGTCGAGGCCACCGGCACCCACCTGGGCGGCCTCGACATCGTCGTGAACAACGTCGGCACGATCAGCCACATCCCCTACGCGCAGCTGCCCCTGGACGAGTGGACGCAGGTGCTGACCACCAACCTCACCGCCACTCACCTCGTCACGCAGGGCGCGTTGCCGCTGCTGGGGGACTCCGGCTCGGTGATCAACATCGGGTCCGGCTCCGGGGTGGTCGGTCTGCCGCTGCGGGCCCACTACACCGCGGCGAAGACCGGCCTGATCGGACTGACCCGCTCGCTGTCCAAGGAGCTCGGTGTCCGCGGCATCCGGGTGAACCTGGTCTCCCCAGGAGTCATCGAGACCCACCATGCCGAGGGCATCGACCCGGCCGTCAAGGCGGCCTACACCAACCGCATCCCGCTGGGACGCATCGGGACGGCCGAGGAGGTCGCCGCGGTCGTCCTGTTCCTGGCCAGCGACGTGTCGTCCTACGTCAACGGCGCCACCTTTGCCGTGGACGGAGGCATCTGATGGCCTCGACCCCGCCTTTTCGGATCATGCTGACAATGCGGATCCACCCCGGCCGGGAGGTCGAGTTCGAGCAGACCTGGCTGCGGATCGGCGACGCGGTCACCTCGCACCCGGCGAACCTCGGGCAGTGGCTGATCCGCTCGGAGGACGAGCCGAGCACGTACTACATCGTCAGTGACTGGGTTGACGAGGAGCAGTTCCGCGAGTTCGAGCACAGCGAGCGTCACCTGGTGCACCGCAAGGCGCTGCACCCGCTGCGCGCCAGCAGCTCGATGGTCACCGGTACCGTCGTCGCCCAGCTGGCCGGTACGGCCTCCCTGACCGTTCCGGCGGGAAGCTGACCGTGGCCGGCCCGGCGAAGGTTCGGGTCACGCTGTGGGCGGTTAACCCGCCCGGCGATCCCGGCGCGGTGGAGCGGGCTTACCACGAGATCAGCTTCAAGCTGGTCGGCACGCCTGGCCTGCTCGGTAACACGCTGCACCGGTCGGCGGCGGACCCGTCCCGGTTCGCGGTGGTCAGCGTTTGGGCGAGCATGGCCGAGTTCAACGTGTGGGAACAGGGGGCGGACCACCGCGGGACGACCTCACCGCTGCGTCCCCTGCAGGACCCGCAGCGCCCTCCAATGATCGACATCGAGGTCGCCGCGTACGGCCCGGACGGGCCCTTCGGGGACGATCTCACGGATTGATCATCAAGGTCCAGTAGTCGAGGTCCGGTGGCTGGGGACCGATCGTCGCCGCGGCTGTGCCGTGCGTCAGCCCCACCGCCCGAACGGGCGGTGGGGCTGACGCACGTGGACCACGAAGAACGTCTTCCGGATGATCTACGGATATCATGGTGGGCGTGGACGAGTCATCCCGCCGGTCCGACGCGGCGCGATTCAAGATTGAGGAGCTTCTGGATAACGCCAGGCATGGCCAGATCCGGATTCCTCGATTCCAGCGTGGGCTTCGTTGGATGTCGTCCGATGTCGAGAAGCTCTTTGACAGTATTTATAAGGGTTTTCCGATCGGCACACTTCTCTTCTGGCGCCGGGCTCCCCCGGCTGGAACCGTGGAGATCGGCCCGATAAGGATAGCGGCGAACGCTCGTTCAGACCTAGGAGTCGAAATGAAATAACTTGCGCGTTTCGAACCCTCCACAGGCCTGTGACCTGCGATGATGATCTCGATCGCGTATTTGTTACTTCATTACGTCCCCCTAGATCCGCCAGTAGTGCCGGCTTGCATGATCAAAGTTCGGTGATCTTCCCTTTTCGGGTTTGTTGATGTTGTTTTCGACGGCTGGGCAGGGTGAAGGCCCGGCTGTCGTGCCGGGTGAGCGCCGGGTCCACGGCCCGGGGGCGTGTTCCGCGTAGAGAACGGGCTGGTCAGACGGCCGCGGGCAGGGCGTGCAGCCGGGCGAGGGCGGTGGTTAGGTGCTGGTCGCGGCCGGGTGGCAGGCGCAGGATCAGTTGGCCTGCGTGGCGGGTGACCCGGCCGGGGATGGTGATCAGTTCGTGGCGGAGCCGGTCGCCGTGCGCGCGCCCGGCGCGCTGGTCGAACCCGGTGAGCGTCTGGAGCAGGGTGGACAGCCAACCGGCGAGGATCGCGGCCCACGTCCAGACGGTGTTGATGGTCGGGTCGGCTGAGGGCAGGTGGCGTAGGCCGGCGCCGAGTTTGTGGTCCTTGATCTGGGTCTCGATGTCGGCGTGGCCGCGGAACCAGTGCTCGAGCGCGACGATGTCCGGCCCGTCGTTGGCGGGGATGTTCGTGACGATGAAGCTGACCGCCCAGGCATGGTCGACGATTCCGTCAAGCGCGAGGGTGAGCTGGGCTTTCGGGATGGTGCGCCGCCGCCGTGAGCGGGGGTCGGTGGAGATCTCGGCGGCGGGGACCTTCACCCGGCGGATGATCGTGTAGGTGCCGGGCGGCCAGCCGGTCGGAGCGTAGCTACTGGTGGCGACCTGGGCGCCGGTCATGTCCCGCGCGTCCGTCCAGGACGTCTCCTCGACGGCGGCGTAGGCGCGCCAGAACGCGGAGTTACGCGGCGCGGCGATTGCGAAGTCCATCCCCGCGGCCACGGCGGCGCGGGCGAGGTCGCCGGTGAAAAACCCCGAGTCCGCGCGCGGCAGCGGCGGCGCGCGGACCGCGACCGGCAGGTTCGCCAGAGCCCGCGCGAACAGGCCTGCCGCGCGCGGACGGACGTCCTGGTCGCCGGCGAGCAGGTCCGCGGCCAGGACCAGCCCGGTCCTGGCCCACGACGCCAGCAGCGGCCGGCCGGCCTTCTTCCCCTCGTAGGTATAGGCCACGCCGCGCTTCGTGCGGCCGAAGACCTCGACGTCCGAGGAGTCCAGGTCCAGCGTCGGCCGATCCGTGACCAGCTCGGCCCGGCGCTGCGCGGGTAACCGGGCCAGCCAGCGGCCGGCGAGCACCCCGACCGTCGCCTCGACCCCGGCCAACGCGCCCGGCCCGAACCTGGCCGCCAGCC
>NZ_CDWRCL010000056.1:0-19114 GCF_977927575.1 Frankia sp. CcCS3 | reverse complement strand
GCTTAACTTCGAAGAGCCAACATACTGCTGACGAACTACGTGATGCTCGAGTATATCCTCACCCGGCCGCACGAGCGCCAGGCTCTGATCGGGGCAGCCGCCGGCCTTCGTTTCCTCGTCCTCGACGAACTACATACCTACCGCGGCCGTCAGGGTGCTGACGTCGCACTGCTCACCCGACGGGTACGGGACGCGTGCGAAGCACCGGACATGCAGTGTGTCGGTACCTCGGCCACCATGTCGAGAAAGGCGTCCTTCGAGGAGATGCGCCGCGAGGTCGCCGTCGTGGCGGGTCGGTTGTTCGGCGCGGAGGTTCGGCCCGACCGGGTCATCGGTGAGACGCTCGAACGCGCGACGGCGTGGCGACCGGTCAGTGACGTGGAGTTGCGGGCCCGGGTCATCGATGCCGAGCCGCCGGTGCGGGTCGGTGAGCAGGTACCGCTCGACCCAACCGGCGCGCCACCGCCGAGCGGGGGCCGGCCCCAGCCCTTTGCGCGGCTCGCGGGCGATCCGCTGGCGATCTGGGTCGAGGACACCTTCGGTCTGGCTCTCGGTCCCGGAGACCGGCTGGTGCGGGAGGACTCGACGACCCTGGCCGCTGCCGCCGAGAAGCTCGCCGAGCGGACGGATCTCCCGGTGGAAACCTGTGCCGGCGCCATTCAGGCCATGCTCGTCGAGGGCGCGGCGGTGCGTCATCCGGAGCACGGCAGACCGTTGTTCGCCTTTCGCCTGCACCAGTTCCTCTCCAAGGGGGACACGGTCCACGTCAGCCTGGAACCGACGATGGTCCGGTATATTACCAGTCAATACCAGGTGAGTGTGCCCGGATCGCGGGACAAGGTACTGCTGCCGCTGGCCTTCTGTCGTGAATGTGGCCAGGAATATCTCGTCGTCGCGCGCAGCAGGGACACCCCTCGCCGCTATGGGGACGTAATGAAGTAACAAATACGTGATCGAGAGCATCATCGCAGGTCACAGGCCTGTGGAGGGTTCGAAACGCGCAAGTTATTTCATTCCGACTCCTATACCGCCCGCCGGGAGTCGGTCGCGGTTGAAAGTGAAGCCGATCTCGGCTATCTCTATGTGAGCGAGGATCATCCCTGGCCTACCGATCCCATTGCCGAAGGGCGTTTTCCGGACACCTGGTTCGACGCTGACGAGCACGGGCACTCGTTCGTCCTGCCAAGACTCGCCGATCAGGTGCCGCGCCGGGTCCGGGTGACGGCGGACGGCAGCGAGGTCGAGACGGACGGCGAGCGCGCCGTGTTCCTTCGTGACATGTCTGGTTCGGTGGCGTCCGGTTCCGCGGCGTCCGGTTCGGTGGCGTCTGGTTCCGTGGCGTCCGAGCCGATGACGGCCTGGTTCATCCCGGCGCCGTTCCGGTTCTGCCTGCGCTGCCGGGTCTCGTACGAGCAGCTGCGGGCCCAGGACTTCGCCAAGCTGGCCTCGTTCGCCGCCGAGGGCGCAGCTCGGCCGTGTCGTTGGTCAGCACCAGCATCGTGCGTAACCTGCGGCGCCAGAAGGCGTTGGACTCCCGGGCCAAGAAGCTGCTCACCTTCGTCGATAACCGCCAGGACGCGAGCCTGCAGGCCGGGCATCTCAACGACTTCGTGCAGGTCACCCAGCTACGCGGCGCGCTGTACCGGGCCGCGCGCGCGGCGGGCCCCGCCGGCCTGCGGTTCGACTCGGTTGCCGAGCGTGTCACCGATGCGCTGGACCTGCCGATGCGGTCGTTCTCCGCGATCGAGGAGCCGGTGTTCAGCCAGCGCGACAACGTGCTGCGGGCGCTGCGGGCGGCGATCGGGTACCGCGTCTACGCCGACCTCGAACGAGGTTGGCGGGTGACCATGCCGAACCTCGAGCAGACCGGCCTCATCACCTTCGACTACGTGGACCTGGACGAGATCGCTCAGCACCAGGCGTCGTGGGCGACAACCCATGCCCTGCTGCGCGACGACGATCCCGAGCACCGGGCGCTGCTCGCCCGCATCCTGCTGGACGAGATGCGCCGGGCGCTCGCCGTCGACGTCGACGCCCTCACCCAGCCTGGCCACGAGCGCATCGTCCAGACAGCCGACCATCTGCTCCGCGGGGTCTGGGCGGTGTCGGGGGACGAGCCGCGGGTGCTCGAACGCACCGCCTACCCGTTCCCGGGCGGCCGGGGAGGCACGCGGGACGCCATACACGTCACCGGTCGTGGTGCGTTCGGCCGCTACCTGCGCCGACCGCACGAGTGCCCGCGCCACCGTGGCCGGATCCGGACGGACGACGCCGAGGCCGTGATCCACGACCTGTTCACGGTGCTGGAGCGCCATGGCCTGATCGGGCAGGTGATGGTCACCGGGCCGGCCCGCGGCGGCGCGCGGGCTTACGCGCGGGCTCAACGGGGCCCGGCGGGCTACCGGGTGAAGGCGTCGGCGCTCATCTGGCGGGCCGGGAGCGGTCGACGTGGCGCGGAGGACCCGCTGCGCCGCGTGGTCGACGACACCGTCGGCGCACGGGTCAACCCGTTCTTCCGCGATCTGTACTCGCACGCCGCCGCGGAGCTCGCCGGCATTGTCGCCCGCGAGCACACCGCCCAGGTCCGGGCCCAGCAGCGGCAGGACCGGGAGGAGACGTTCCGCCGCGGGGGCGACCCGGCCGAGGGCGGGCTGCCCCTGCTCTACTGCTCGCCGACGATGGAGCTCGGCGTCGACATCGCGGACCTCAACGCCGTCATGATGCGCAACGTCCCCCCGACCCCGGCCAACTACGCGCAGCGTTCGGGCCGGGCCGGGCGCAGCGGCCAGCCGGCGCTCGTGACGACCTACTGTTCCACCGGCAGCGCGCACGACCAGTACTACTTCCGCCGGTCGAAGCTGATGGTCGCCGGTCGCGTGACCCTGCCCCGGCTCGACCTCGCGAACGAGGATCTGGTCCGTTCGCACGTGCATGCCATCTGGCTCGCCGAGAGCGGCGCGAGCCTGCACCGCGGCCTCACCGACGTCCTCGATACCGCCGAGGGCCCACGCGGCGAGCTGCCACTGCCGATCCGGGAGGATCTCGCCGCTCACCTGGACGGCCCCGCCGTGCGGGCCCGCACGGTGCGGCGGGCCGAGGCGGTGCTCGCCGAGGAGATGAAGAACAGCCCCTGGTGGTATGACCGGTGGATACCCGACGTCGTGAACGGGGCGTTCCTCGCGTTCGACGGAGCGTGCGACCGGTGGCGGGCGATGTACCGGCAGGCGATCGCCTACCAGCGGGAGCAGAACCGCCGGGTGCTCGACCGGTCCACCCAGTCGAAGGCACGGGCGGCCGCGCGCCGACGTCGGTACGAGGCCGAGCAGCGCCTGCACCTGCTCACCAACGACTCCCCCGACCAGCAGCTCTTCAGTGATTTCTACTCCTACCGCTACTTCGCCTCCGAGGGTTTCCTACCGGGTTATTCCTTCCCCCGGATGCCGTTGGCCGCCTACATTCCCGGCAGCCGGCGGGGCGACGGGTCCTACATCCAACGGCCCCGGTTCATCGCGGTCGGCGAGTCCGGCCCGGGTGCGCTGATCTATCACGAGGGTGGGCGGTACCAGGTCACCAGCGTCCAGGTCCCCGGCTCGGAGCACGGCGTCCCCGGATCGGTGGCGACGATCGAGGCACGGCTGTGCGAGTCCTGCGGCTACTGGCATCATCGCGACGCGGCCGTGAACCGGTGCGAGGAGTGTGGCGCGGTGCTGGGCGGCGGCCGGGCCGGGCTCATGCACCTGCAGACGGTGACCACCACCCATCGCCGACGGATCTCCTCCGACGAGGAGGAGCGCCGCCGGGCCGGTTTCGACCTGCTCACCACCTTCCGGTTCAGCCGGCACGGGGTCCGGCCGGGACGGCTCGCCGCAGACGTGCGCGGCCCGGATGGGGAGGACCTCGCCGAGTTCGTCTACGGCGATACCGCGACGATCCGGATCATCAACCAGGGCCTGCGGCGGCGGGCGGACAAGAACGACGTCGGCTACTGGCTCGACACCGTCAACGGCCGGTGGCTGAATGAGAGACGGGCCGGCGAGCTCCGGGCCGGGGATCTCACGGAGGAGGAGTCCGGTCTCGACGAGTTCGCCGACGACCCGCGGGCCCGCAAAATCATCCCGTACGTGGAGGACCGGCGCAACATCGCCGTCGTCCGGCTCGCCCGGCCGGTCTCCGACGAGGTGGCGACCTCGGTGCGGTACGCGCTCGAACGCGGCATCGAGGCGCTGTTCCAGCTCGAGGACGCGGAGCTGGAGCCCCAGCGGCTGCCCGACCCGGACGGCCGGGGCCGGATGCTCTTCGTCGAGAGCGCGGAGGGCGGCGCGGGCGTGCTGCGCCGCCTGCATGACGAGCCGGAGGCGCTGGCGGCGGTGGCGGAGGAGGCGCTGCGCATCGTCCATTTCGATCCGAAGACCGGGGAGGACACCGACCGGGCGCCGGGCGCCCGGGATCGCTGCGAACGGGGCTGCTACGACTGCCTGCTCTCCTATGGCAATCAGTCCGACCATACCGTCATCGATCGACATGCCGCGGTCGAGCCCCTTCGTGCCCTGATGGCGGCCCGTACCGAGCCACGGCACGGCCACGCGGGCGGCGCGGAGGGGCACGCCGAGGCGTTGCGCGAGCGGGCGGGGTCGGGGTTGGAGCGGCAACTTGTAACATTCCTCCGCGAAGAGGGTTATCGGTTACCTGACGCGACGCAAATGCTTGTATCGGACGCGGCGGCGCGGCCGGACTTCGTCTACCGGCTGCCGTCGGGGGCGGTGGCCGTGTTCGTCGACGGTCCGCACCATGACGCCGCCGACGCGGCCGCGCGGGACGCCGACGCCGAGGACCGGCTGGCCGACCTGGGGTGGCTGGTCGTCCGGTTCCGGTATGACGCGGAGTGGGGGAAGATCGTGGCGCACTACCCGAACGTGTTCGGCCGCGGGCGGCGCGGCTGATGGCGGCCGTCTCGACGCCGCGCCACCCCACCCCGACCGGCGCCACCCCGACCGGCGCCACCCCGACCCGCGACTTCGAGCCGGGGTCGCTGGTGAAGGCCCGCGGGCGCGAATGGGTGGTCCTGCCCGGCGACGACCCGAATTTCCTCGTCGTGCGGCCGCTCGGTGGGGACGAGGAGTACGTCACCGGGCTGTTCCGGGACGAGGCGACGTCCGTGGGTTTCCCGCCGCCGGATCCGGCGGCGGCCGGCGACCACCGTTCCATCTCCATCCTGGCCACCGGGTTGCGGCTCGGCTTCACCGCGAGCGCCGGCCCGCTGCGCTCGCTCGCCGCCGTCGCGGTCACCCCCCCGGCAATACCAGCTCGTCCCGCTGCTCCTCGCGCTGCGCCAGGACCCGGTCCGCCTGCTCATCGGCGACGACGTCGGGATCGGCAAGACGGTGGAGGCGGCTCTCATCGCCAAGGAGCTGCTGGTGCAGGGGGACGCCACCGGGCTGACGGTGCTCTGCCCACCCGCGCTCGCCGAACAGTGGCGGGCGGAGCTGGCCGACAAGTTCGCCATCGAGGCCGAGCTGGTCCTGACGTCCACGGTCGCCGGCCTGGAGCGCCGGGCGGGCGGAGTATCCATCTTCGAACACTTCCCGTTCACGATCGTCTCGACGGACTTCATCAAGACGGATGAGCGCCGGACGCTGTTCGCGCGGTCCTGCCCGGACCTGGTGATCGTCGACGAGGCGCACACCTGCGTCCCGGCGGCCGGCAGCGCGTCCAGCAGCGCTACGACCTGCTGCGCGGCATCGCCGACCGTCCCACGAAACAGGGCCGCCCCCGCCACCTCCTGCTGGTCACCGCCACGCCCCACTCCGGTAAGCAGGACGCGTTCCGGGATCTGCTGAGCCTGCTCAGCCCGCGGCTCGCGCTGCTCGATCTGGACACCGTGCGTGGCCGGGAGGAGCTCGCCCGGCACTTCGTGCAGCGCCGCCGCCGCGATATCCGCCGCTATCAAGGGCAGGACACCCCCTTCCCGGAGGATCGCCAGTACCGCGACGTGGGGTACCGGATGAGCGCGGCCTACTCCGGGTTCCACGACGAGGTGCTCGCCTTCGCCCGGGAGACGGTCACGAATCCCGACGGGGAGCGGACCCGCCGGGTGCGGTGGTGGTCGGCGCTGGCCCTGCTGCGATCGGTGGCGTCCTCGCCGGCTGCGGCGGCGGCGACCTTCACCGCGCGGTCGGTCACCGCCGCCGCCGGATCGGCGGCCGAGGCGGACGCGCTGGGCCGCCCCGGCACCTACGACCTGATCGAGGCCGAGGCGATCGACGGGCTGGACGTCGCCCCGGCGCGCTCGACGACACCCTCTCCGCCGGGGCGCGGGCGACACTCGCGAGGCTGGCCGGTCGGGCCAAGGAGCTGGAGCTGGCAGGGAAGGAACACGACGCCAAGCTGACGACGTTGATCAAAGAGATCAAGGGTCTGCAGGCCGACGGGTACGACCCGATCGTGTTCTGCCGCTACCTCCCGACGGCGGAATACATCGGCAGGCATCTCACGGCGACGTTCGGGAAGAAGGCGACGGTCGAGACCGTCACCGGCGAGCTGCCCCACGCGGCGCGGGCCGCCCGCATCGAGAGGCTCACCGCCACCCCGGGCCGGCACATTCTCGTCGCTACCGACTGTCTGTCCGAGGGCATCAACCTCCAGGAGAGCTTCCAGGCGGTGATCCATTACGATCTGGCCTGGAATCCGACCCGCCATGAGCAGCGCGAGGGCCGGGTCGACCGGTTCGGCCAGCGGAAGTCGTACGTCCGCGCGGTCACCCTGTACGGCGCGGACAACGGCATCGACGGTCTCGTGCTGGACGTCCTGCTGCGCAAGCACCGCCGGATCGCCCGCGACACCGGGGTGACGGTCCCGGTTCCCGACAACGCCGAGAGCCTGCTCATCGCCATGCTTGAAGGGCTGGTCCTGCGCCGCAAGGACGGCGAGCAGCTCACCCTCGATCTCGACGTCGTCCGGACCGACGACGAGGTGACCGACGAGTGGCACAGCGCCGCCAAGCGGGAGTCCCGGACGCTGACGAAGTACGCCCACAGCGGAGTCGACCTGGACGAGGTGCAGGGCGTGCTGGACGACGTGCGGGAAGCCCTCGGCAGCCAGGCCGACGTCCGCCGGTTCGTCCTGAACACCCTCGACGAGCTGGGCGTGAAGGTGGTTCCGACGGAGACCTCGGACGGTCTCGTCGCCGACGTGACCGGGCTGGACCCCCTCTACACCGACGCCCTGCGCGTGTCGCCGGGCGGCGCGGGCCGGCTGGTTCTGCACGACGACCTGCCGGTTCCGCCCGGCCATCGGGCCCTGGTGCGGACCGACCCGGCGGTCACGGGGCTCGCCCGCGCGGTGCTGGAGGAGGCGCTGGACGACCGGACCGGGGTGATCGCCCCGGTGGATGATCCCGGGCCCGCGGGGGCGGGCGCTCCCGCGGACCCGGCGGGTGGTGCGGTGCGGCGCCCGCCGGGGGCGCGCTGCGGGGTGTTCCGCACCTCCGCGGTGGCCACGCGCACGGTGGTGCTCCTCGTGCGTTACCGGTTCCATCTGACGCTGCCCGGCGCGGCGAAGACCGTCGACACCGTGGCCGAGGACGCGCGCCTGGTCGGCTACCGTGGCCGCGGGGAGAACCGCGAGTGGCTGACGCCGCCCGACATCGACCGGCTGTTCGCCGTCGACCCGGAGAACGCCCTGCCCGAGTTCGTTCGCCGGCAGGCGGAACGCGCCATCACCGAGCTCGCCGACGTCGCGCCTGAGCTGGACGCACAGGGCGAGCGGCTCGCCGAGGCGCTGCGCGAGGCCCACCTGCGGGCCCGGGAGGTCGCCGGGCTGCGCCGCCGCCGCGGGCTCACCGTCACCCCGCACGACCGGGCCGACGTCCTCGGGGTCTACGTCTACCTGCCGGCCGGGGCCGGCTCATGACACTGAGAATCGGGGACGTCGAGCTCCTCTCCGTCAGCCTCGAAGGCAGCCTGTTCACCCGGGACCTGGTGCGGCGGGTCAGGGACGCCGACCCGGAACTCGCCGGCACGCGCGCCGAGGACTATCACCTGGCGGCCGGGGAACGGCTCGGCGACGCGGCCAGCCGCCACTGGGCGTACCTGCTCGGGGCGTACCGCACCTTCCGCGCGAGGCTCGCCGCCGAGGAGCGGTCGGCGACCGCGGGTGGGGCGGTGGGCGCGGCGGCGGGCCCGCGGACGACGGGGAGGACGGGGAGGACGGGGAGGACGGGGACCACGCTGACCCGTGAGCTGTGGTTGCAGGTCCTGTTGGGCGAGTTGGGCTACGGCCGCGTCGCGCACGTGCGCCACCTCGGCGAGGACGATGCCATCAGCCACGAGTGGCGGCACGTTCCCGTCCACCTCGCCGCCTGGAACCGCGATCTGGACCAGCGGCTGGGGCCGGCGAAGAGCGACCGGGCCCCGCAGCGCATGATGCAGGCGTTCCTCAACCGGCACGACGACCGGCTGTGGGGGATCCTTTCCAACGGCCGGAAGCTGCGGATCCTGCGGGAGTCGGCGGCCCTGGTCGGCCACTCCTACCTGGAGTTCGATCTCGAAGCCATTTTCGACGGCGAGCTGTACTCCGATTTCGAGGTGCTCTTCGCCTTCGCGCACGCCTCGCGGTTCGAGGCGCCCGATCGGGTGGCCGCGGCGCCGACGAACCCGGCGGACTGCTGGCTGGAACGCTGGCACACCTATGCGGCGGCCGCGGGCATCGTCGCCGGGGACAAGCTGCGGGACAACGTCGTGCGGGCCATGGCGGAGCTGGGCACCGGTTTCCTGGAGGCCAACCCCGGGCTGCGCGCGATGCTGGCGGCCGGCCGCCAGCACGGCGGGCTGACTCCCGACGAGTTCCGCCACGAACTGCTCCGGCTCGTGTACCAGCTGGTCTTCCTGTTCGTCATCGAGGACCGGGACGTGCTGCATCCCCGGCCTCCCGAGGAGAAACCGGACGAGACGCCGCGGCAGCGGGCCGACCGCAAGCGCCTCACGGATCAGATCATCGAGGGCCGGCGGCGGTACGCCTCCTACTTCTCCACCGCGCGGCTGCGCCGCATCGCCTCCCGGCGGCGTGGTGATCAGCATGGTGACCTGTGGCGCGGGCTCGTCCTGGTGCTGGAGGCCCTGGGCAGCGACGGCGGTCGGCCCGAGCTTGCCCTGCCGGCCCTCGGCGGGCTGTACTTCACGGGCGGCTCGGCGACCGAGCGGGGCCGGTCCGGCGAGTCCGGCGAGTCCGGCCCGAAAGACCGCGAGACCGGTGCGGACGACCGCGACGCCCGTCCCGACGAGCTGCGCCGGCTCGAACTTCCCAACCGGCGGCTGCTCGCCGCGGTGAAACTGCTCAGCCATGTCACGGATGACCGGGGCCGCCGGCAGCGGGTCGACTTCGCCCAGCTGGGCGGTGCGGAGCTCGGCAGCGTCTACGAGTCGCTGCTGGAACTGGTGCCGGACCCGGATTTGCCGGCCCGGCGGTTCCGTCTCGTCGACGCGCCGGGCAACGAACGCAAGACCACCGGCTCGTATTTCACCCCGAACGCGCTCATCGACTCGCTGCTGAGGACCGCGCTGGACCCCGTGATCGACCGGTACGCGGCCTCCGGCATTCCCGCGGATCTCCTGCGGATCACCGTGGTGGACCCGGCCTGCGGCTCCGGGCACTTCCTCGCCGCCGCCGCGCACCGGATCGCCCGCAGATACGCGATCATGGACCGGGGAGACGACGAACCGTCCCGGGCGGAGATCGTGAAGATCCTGCCCGAGGTCGTCGCGCGGTGCGTCTACGGGGTCGACATCAACCCGCTGGCGGTCGAGATCACCAAGTTCTCGCTGTGGCTGGCGTCTGTCGAGCCGAACCGCCCGCTCGCCTACCTCGACCATCACATCAAGGTCGGCAACGCCCTGCTCGGCGTGACCCCGATGCTGCTGGACGGGGGAATCCCCGACGCCGCCTTCAAGACGTTCGGCGACGATGATGCCAGCCGGGTCAGGGCACTGCTGGCCGACAACCACGGTGCGGTCTTCCTGGAGGCGCGGAAATCCGCCGACATCAGTCACTTCGCCAACCTGCGCGGTCGGCAGGAGCTGCGTGAGATCATCGATCTGCGTGCACTGTCCCTGTCGGATGTCCGTGAGCAGGCGCGGCGGTACGAAGCCCTGAAGGCCATGCCCGAGCGCCGCCTCCACCTGCTGGCCGCCAACGCCTGGTGCGCCGCGTTCGTCTGGCCGAAGCACGAGGGTGGGCCACCGGCGATCACGAATCAGCTCCTGTATCCGCTGATGGCTGGTTCGAAGGAGTTGTCACCGGAGCTGGCGAAGCTCCTGGACGACATCACGGACCGGTACCGTTTCTTCCATTGGCATCTGGAGTTCCCGGACGTCTTCCGCACGGATGACGATCCGGACGATCCGGACGATCCGGACGCTCCCGACGCTCCCGACGCGAACCCGGGCACCGGCTGGCGCGGCGGCTTCTCCTGCGTCCTGGGTAACCCGCCGTGGGAGCGGGTGAAGCTCCAGGAGAAGGAGTTCTTCGCGCACCGGGACGAGAAGATCGCCAAGGCCCCGAACAAGGCGGCCCGGCAGCACCTGATCGACGCGCTGAAGGAGAGCGAGTTCGCCTCCGACCGTGCCCTGTACGCCGACTTCCAGGATCACCTGCGGGAGTCCGCCGGCTGGTCGCAACTGCTGCGGGACTCGGGCCGCTACCCGCTCACCGGCCGCGGCGACGTCAACACCTACGCTGTCTTCGCCGAGACGGCCCGGACCATCCTCGGCCCGCACGGTCGTGCCGGCCTGGTGCTGCCCACCGGCATCGCCACCGACGCCACGACCGCGCCGTTCTTCCAGGACGTCGTCGAGAAGGAGTCGCTCGCCGGGCTGGTGGAGTTCGAGAACGAGGAGTTCCTACTCAGCCGCGCGGTGGACCACCGAGTCCGGTTCTGCCTTCTCACTCTCGCCGGGCGTCAGGCCGGAGCCGACCGGGTGCCGTTCGCCTTCGGATCACGGCGGATGGTCGACGTGGCCGACCGCCTGTTCACCATGACACCGGCCGAGATCCGTCTCCTCAACCCGAACACCAGGACCGTCTCGATCTTCCGGTCCCCGCGAGACGCCCGCATCACCCTGGACATCTATCGCCGCGTACCGGTCCTCTGGCAGGATGCGCCGCCGTCGAACCCGTGGAATATCTCGTTCAAATCCATGCTGCACATGGCCAACGATTCCAAATATTTCCACACCCGTAAGGATCTGGAGAAGGCCGGCTGGCATCTTGTCGGTAACGTCTTCACGCGAGGGTCGGGCGAGGACGCCGAGTACATGCTCCCGCTGATCGAGGCGAAGATGGTCCACCATTTTGACTATCGGTTGGGAACGTACGAGGGGCAGACCCAAGCTCAGGCGAACATGGGAACCCTGCCCCGGACGACGCCCAAGCAGCACGCCGACCCGGACTTCGTCACGCTGCCGCGCTACTGGGTCGCCGAGGAGAAGGCCGAGAAGAAGCTCGGCGAGCGGTGGGACCGCGGCTGGCTGCTCGGCTGGCGCGACATCGCCCGCGCCTCCGACGAACGGACCTTGATCGCCAGCATCTTTCCGCTCGTGGCAATCGGGCATACCATGCCCTTGCTTTACAGCGTATCGGAGCGTCTTCCCCTGCTCTTCGCCAATCTCACGTCATTCGTACTCGACTACGTCACTCGGCAGAAGGTCGCGGGTACTCACCTGACCTACGGCTACGTCAAACAACTCCCCGTGCTGCCGCCGGAGCGGTATGACGAGCCGGTGGGGTGGCTGGCGGGGGATGCGCCGGCGCGGTGGATCGAGGCGCGGGTGCTGGAGCTGACGTACACCGCCTGGGACATGCGGCCCTTCGCCGAGGACCTGGGTGATGCCGGGCCGCCGTTCGTCTGGGACGAGGAACGCCGGTTCGAGCTGCGGGCGGAGCTGGATGCCGCCTACTTCCACCTCTACGGCGTTGACCGGGATGACGTCGGCTACATCCTGGACAGCTTCCGGGCCTTCCGGAACAACGATCCGGAGCGGTTCGAGCGGACGAAGGCCCGCATCCTCGCGATCTACGACGCGATGGCCGCCGCGGAGGCCGATGGGCTCGCCTACGTCAGCCCACTGGCTCCGCCGGCCGGCCTCGGCCGCCGCCACTCGGCCACTCCCGGCCACCCTCGCCGCCTTCGGCGCGCACAAGGCACGGAGCCTGCTCCGGGCGACCAGTACGCCATCTGGTAGCCGTCCCCGGATCTCTGCGTACGATCTCAGCGCCGATCTGACTCCACCCGATCCCGACGACTCTGTCGGGCCGCCAGGATCAGCCGCGAAGCCTCACAGGTCGGTATAGCGATCGACATACAGAGTGGGATTCTTGTCGCCGAAGATGCGCTTCCGCCTTTCTTCATCTTCCTTTCGTTCGTCTTCTTTTGCTTTCGCCAGCGCCTCCGTGGAAAAGGTTCGGGCGTTTCTCATTCCCTTGTTGAACTCTTTCTTTCGGCGAGCTTCGAACTCCTCGTCGGTTTCCTTAGCGGCTTTTTCGCTGATTTCTTCTTCGGGCATCATTTTTCTCCTATCTCGACAGGGTTGCGACGGTAATTTGTTGGGGTATTATTGCGTTCTTTTGCGGATTTAATTCCTAGTTTTTTAAATCTATATTTCTGCCGTAGAGTGTCGCCGGTCCCGTAGCCTCTGGATTGATCCTCGACTTCGCCTGAAAGCTTTGGTAGGCTGCTGGGTCGAGAATCTCAAGTTCTCCGTCAAGCTCCTTTACGGCGATCTGTCTGGGTTCGCTGTTTGTATCGAAGAGGAAGGCACTGTCGGCTTTTTCTGCATAGCTTTCGAAGCCCTGAGAGAAGCCGCGGTGCGCCTTCAACTGGTGATCGATAGGAACGTATCGCCCGGACTGCTCGCCGCGGGCGGCGGCGCGTTCGACCGCGAGCTCTGGGTCTGCGCTCACTCCGAACAGGCGTACTTCATATCCTTTCTCGTGCGCGTCATCGATCAGCTTCATGGTCTTATCCGGATTACCTAGGTTGCTGTCGTAGATGATGTTGAGTCGGCGGTTCATGGCCTCACCGAGCACCGTCTTTGCCAGCGTACTGCTCTCCTCGTGGACGACATCAGCGGCTCGGGAATCCCCGGCCTGAGCGATGGCACCGAACTCCGGAATGAGTTCTTTGATGCCATCGGGATCGAGGCGCACGGCATTGTCGGTCCGAACGTGTCCATCAGCCACGAGGTTCCTGAGCACGAAGCCCTTGCCGGAGGCTCCGCCGCCGCCCATGAGGTCGAGGGCGGGACTGCCCTGCTCTGGCGGCTTGGCATCGCCGATCACCTCCTTCGCCAGATTCTCCCGGAAGGCGGCGCGTTCGGGGGTGTTGATGGTGTCCGTCGGGGTGAGGAGCGGATGGTCGTCCGGCAGAGTCCGCGGTGCCTCGCGGACGGCCCATCGCTCCCGACTGGGGGCGGGGGCGTCCTGGGGCTCGGGGCGGTAGCGGCGGGCCGCGTCGTCCAGCAGCGCCAGCTTGGCCTCGATCCGAGCCCGGTCGCTGTTCCCGGGCTCGGTGGGCGGGCGGATCTCGGACGGCCGGTCGCCGGTGGTGTCCGCTGGCGTAGCCGCGCCGCCGCCGGAACGGGCGAGCGCCGCCCTGTCGAGAAGGTCCAGCTTGGCGTCGATGCTGGAGGTGTTCCGGCTGGGAGTGTCCCGGCCGGCCGGTTGGTCCTGATGGCGGGGCTCGGGTGGGTCGCCCGGGGAGGCGGCGCGGTCCAGCAGGTCGAGCTTTCTGTCGATCTCGGTGACCCGCGACTGTTCCGGGACCGGCCCACCACCTGCGTCGGGCCGTTCCGGGGCGGTTTCGAGGCCACGGAACTCGGCCGGAGTCACCGCGGCAACCTGGCCGGAGGCCGGCGAACAGCCATGGACGCTCCCGGGGCAGAAGAGAGCCATTCTCGTGACCGGGCTAACGGTACCGTATTCAGAAGCGCCTGGCACTTGTACGGCGTCCCGGCGCAGAGAAGCGAGCCGGGCGGGATTGCCGCCTGTAATCACCTCCGGCAATCAGGTGGCGTATTTCTCCACGGTCCACGTGAGCCGGCGCCGCGCGAAACAGATCGGTTCGCGCGCCTTCACGCTCGCGCCCTATCCTGTCCTGTCGCTCGATGTGCCTGCGCACGGCATCATCGATCTTCGGCTGCCGGCAGGCTCGCCGGGAGCGACGGGCGCTCGGTGCGCGAGGCGTGTGGACGGCGGCAGCGGGAGGCGGACGGCTCGATACCTCTCCGGACGGCCTGGCCGGCTCACCAGAATGATCACTTTGGGTAGTTAAAGTTTCGTTCGTTATGAGTGCTTCGTCGTTGTCTGATGACCTGATGAATAATTGCTCCCGATCAGATCCTGCGGGTGGATCGCGTCGGGGGCGGGTGCATGGCGGATCAGCTAGAGATCATCGGCGGGCTGCTGTACCGGGTTATGCGGATCTTGGCCGAGGTCGGCGAGGCGTCTCCGGACGAGCTGTGGGTGCGGATGCGTGCGCCCGATGCTGGCGCCGATCCCGGATGGCGGCGCGGATCAGGTGACGACCCGCAGACCGCCGTCGCAAGGAAACTCACCCTGCAGGGCGGCGTCTACCTGGCCAGGGCCGGTCATCTGAGTGAGAGTAACCACCGGTGGCAGGCCACCGGAATCGGCCGGGATGCGTTGCGGGCGTTCCCGGACCAGGCCGCGTGGTGGCGTGATGTCACGGAGCACAACGCTTACTGGCGGGAACACCGGAGCAGCCTCGGCCTGGTGGACGACGTCCTCGCGGTGCTGCCCGAGCAGACCTGGGTCAGCGTCACGGACCTCTCGACGGTGGCGGATCTGACGGTCGACGGCCTCGTCCGCCATCTGTGCGGCTTCCGCCCCGAGGGCTGGTCGCGCGTGCTCGACCCGGCGGGCCGGCCGCCGCGCGAGGCCCTCTTCACCGAGGACGAGTATCGCGACTGGCTGGACTGGTTCGAGGTCGAGGTCGGCGACCTGACGGCGGGGCGGGCGGCCGGCGAGCTGCGGCTGCCGCTCGACGACCTCCGCATGCTCGTCGAGTCCATCGCGCCGGAGCGGATCCCTCGCCGGGCCTGGCTGGTACGCGGCGCGGACCGGCGTGGCCGTTCGCTGGCGCGGGATCTCTGGCTGGCCGACGAGGTCTGTTCCCTGCCCGGTGACCGGCTGGAGGTGCGGCCCGGGGTCGACTGGGAACAGGTGCGCCGGGCGGTCGACCGCGAACACGCCTCGCTCACCTCGGCCCGGCGCGGCCGGCTCACCAGCGAGTACCACGCCTTCCTGAGCCGGATGCGGGAGAACGACCTCGTCGTCGTGAACGACCGTGACCAGTACTACGTCGGGGAGATCCTCGGACCGCCGGTGTTCGTCGCGAGCGTCGGGGGCGTCGCGGACCTGCAACGGCCGGTCCACTGGCGCAACGCCGACGAGCCGGTGAACTACCTCGATCTGCCCGATCGGGTGGCGGTCCTGCTCGGCAACGCGGAAGCGCGCATCGTCGATCTTTCCGATTTCGTCGCCGACCTCGACGCCCTGGTGCCCGCGCCCGCGCCGGTGACATCGATCGCGACGACGGGGGCCGTCCCCCAGAGCGCCGACGCCGACCTCGCCGGGCAGGTCCTCGGCGGGGACGATCTGCGCGAGGTCACGGACGAGTTCGCAGACGGCCTCTTTTACAGCCGGGACTGGTTGCGCAGGTGCGTCGAGCTTCTGCGGGACCGGCCGCAGCTCATCTTCTACGGCCCGCCCGGCACCGGCAAGACGTACCTCGCCCGGCACCTGGCCTGGCATCTCGCCGACGATCGGCGCGAGAACGTCACCCTCGTCCAGCTCCATCCGTCCTATATGTACGAGGACTTCTTCCAGGGTTTCCGCCCGGTGCAGGTGAAGGGTGGCGACGGTGACGCGGCCACCACCAACCGGATGTCCTTCGAGCTCGTGGACGGTCCGCTGCGCCGGCTCGCCACCGCCGCCGAGCTCAATCCCCGCCAGGCGTTCTTCCTGATCATCGATGAGATCAACCGGGGTGACCTGGCCAGGATCTTCGGTGAGCTGTACTTCCTGCTGGAATACCGCGGGGAGGCCGTCACCACCCAGTACGCCTCCGCGGACACGCGCGACTTCCAACTGCCGAAGAACCTGTTCATCATCGGCACGATGAACAGCGCGGACCGTTCGATCGCCGCCTTCGACCAGGCGCTGCGCCGACGGTTCACCTTCGTCGGGCTCCATCCGGACGTCGAACCGACCGCGTCCGTGCTGCGCCGTTGGCTCGCGGCACGCGACCTGCCCGACGAGGCGGCCCGCCTGCTCGGCGAGCTGAACCGCCGCATCGACGACCCGGACGCCCGCGTCGGCCCGTCCTAACCTGATGCGCGACCGCGTCCACCAGAGTGCCGACGGCCTCGAGCGGGTGTGGGAACATCAGATCCTGCCGCTGCTGGCCGAACACCACGTCGGCGAGACCATCGATCTCGCCGCCCGGTACGGTCTACCGGCGCTGCGGCAGCCCCTCGGCCCCGGGGCAGGCTGATGCCATCATGCTTGCACCGGTGGAGCTGACCGAGGGCGCCGGGTGGCAGCGGCGGAAGCTGCGCCAGGGTCAGGCCGATGCGCTCGATGCCAGCGAGGTGGCGCAGGTGCGGCAACGGCGTGCCGACGGTACCTGCGAGGTCAAGGACAACGCCTTGGTCGGCACCGTGCGCCTCGGGTCGGGCGAGGAGGCGTTCGAGGTTCGCATCCGCCCCAAGGTCACCATCCGCCGTCTGCTGTTTTTGCTTGGCTACGCGCAGGATCGCGGCAGGTGGTTCGAGGACGAGGTTCAGGCGGCGGAGGAGCCGGATCTTCTGCCCGCGGTCGCCGTGGCGTTCGCCCGAACCGCCTCGCGGGCGCTCGCGCACGGGGTGCTGCGAGGCTATCGGCAGGTGGATGCGGCGCTTCCCGTCCTCCGCGGCCGGCTGCGCGAGTCCGCGCAGCTCCGGCGACGGTCCGGGGTGATGGTCCCCCTCGAGGTGCGCTATGACGAGCGCACCGTCGACATCGCCGAGAACCGGTTGCTGCTCGCCGCCACCCGCTCGCTGCTCGCCCTGGCCGGGGTGGCACCGGCCACCGCCCAGGAGCTGCGCCGTATCGCCGCAGCCCTGGACGGTGTGGCCGAGCCGGCGCACGGCCCCGTCAAGCCGCCGGACTGGGCGCCAACCCGGGTGAACGCGCCTTACCATGCGGCGCTCCGGCTCGCCGAGACGGTTCTGCGCTCGTCTTCCTTCGAACGGGAAGACGGGGAGACGCTCCGGGTGGACGGCTTCGTGGTGAAGATGTGGGAGGTCTTCGAGGACTTCGTGACCCACGCCGTCGACGAGGTCCTCACCCGTCGGGGCGGTGAGGTCCGCCTGCAGGACCGCACCCACCACCTCGACGAGGACCGGACGCTGGAGATGCGCCCCGATCTCGTGCTGTACCGGCCGGAGGGCCCGGACGGGCGGATGATCCCGACGGTTGTCCTCGACGCGAAGTACCGGCTCGCGATCCGGCAGGGCGCGCCCGCGCACGTGTACCACCAGATGATCGCCTACTGTGCCCGGCTCGGCGCCCGGCAGGGACGGCTCGTCTACGCCGGCTCGGAGCGGGCCGACGGCCAGCCCGGCGGTCGTGGCGACGTCATCCGGCGCCGGATCGGGGGTCCCGCGCCCATCGAGCTCGTGACGTACGTGCTCGACCTGAGGCTCCCCCTGGCCGAGTTGCGGGCCAGGATCGAGTGGATCGCTGACGACATGATCACCCCGTCTGTCTGACGGAGCCCTCCGATCTCGCGGACCGGCCGGGTCCGTCCCCGTTCCCATCCCCGGCCCATGGCGCGGCCACCTTGGTGGCGCTGGTCAGGATGGCCGGAGGCGGTGCGTCAGGCCGGAGCGGATCCCCGGCCACTCGTCTCTCAGGGTCGTAGAATCATCGTCGTGCGCCTCACGCTTGATCTTCCTGACGAGGTGGTCCGGCGCCTGACCGCCGAGGCCGAGCGGCGTGGTGCGAGCCTCGTCGAGGTCATCGCGGACCTCGCGGCCCACCTTCCCCCGGCCGCGCCGCAGTCACGTCGCAGGCTGGCGTTCGTGGGGGCGGGTGCGTCGGCCGAGGGCATCACCGCACGCATCGACGACCTTCTGGCGGACGGCTTCGGCCGGGACTGAACCCGGGTGCTCCTCGTCGACACCGGAGTGATCGTCGCTGCCACTGACCGCAGCGATCCTCACCATGTGGTGTGCGCACATCTTCTGGAGGAGCTCGAGGGGGCGGGTCACCTCTCGTGATCGCGGAAGCCGCCTATCTTATCAACCGGGAACTGGGCGCTACGGCGGAACTGGCTCTTTACACGTCGATCATCGACGATGCGCTCATTGTGGAGACGTTGACGCATGCGGACTGGTCCCGAGTGCGGGAACTGGCCGGTCGATATCGGGATCTCCCGCTCGGTGGCACCGATGCGAGCCTCATCGCGCTCGCCGAACGATTGGACACACCACGTGTTGCCACGCTCGACCACCGTCATTGCGGCGATCTTCTCGGCCGTGCCCGGTGGCGCCAGCCCCCATTACCTCGGACGTAATTGATTCGACGGTCGGGGGTGCGGAAGCCTGCGGGCCACGGGTAGCCATCCCAGAATCATCATCACGGTGACGGCGGGCAGCCCTTCTACCAGAGCTGGCGCACCGACCGGTTGAGACCGCCTCCCTTTTCGGGAAGTAGCATGCTTTCGGCGCCGAAATTGCCATCGCCCATGGCGGATGTGACGACGGCCACGCCTGTCCGGCCGCCCTGTTCGGCGCCGGGGCTCCGACAGCCGTCGGCGACCTGCCGCCCCGCTTCCCGATCGTCGGCGGGCACGAGGGCGCGGGCGTCATCGAGGAGGCCGGCCCCAACGTCACTAAGGGGACGTAATGAAGTAACAAATACGTGATTGAGAGCATCATCGCAGGTCACAGGCCTGTGGAGGGTTCGAAACGCGCAAGTTATTTCATTTCGACTCCTATAGCTCCTGTCTCTTATACACATCTGACGCTGCCGACGATCGCATAAGTGTAGATTTCGGTGG
>NZ_CDWRCL010000055.1:0-19270 GCF_977927575.1 Frankia sp. CcCS3 | reverse complement strand
CAACGAATGGCTGCCCCGATGAACTTCCCAAACAGGCCCTAATAGGGCCTATCCTGGTCGACGATGCGGGCCAACATCGACAACAGGGCGGTCTGTTCCTCCTCGGACAGCGGCGCCAGCAGCTTGTCGTTCATCTGGTCGATGCGGTCCGCCACCTGGCCGTGGGTCGACTCTCCCCGCTTGGTCAGCCGCAGGACATTGCGCCGGCCATCACGCGGGTCACGGACCCGGCGGATGAGCCCACGCTGCACGAGCCTCGCCACCACATCGGCCACCGTCGACCGATCCAGGGAGGCTCGTTCTCCGAGCGTGCGCTGATCAATATCGGGATCAGCGAGCAGGCTGTTGAGGACCACGAACTGCGGAGGCGTCGTCTCGGTTGAGACGGTGGTGGTCCAGAGCTGATAGGTCACCTGCTGGAGCCGGCGGGCCAGCTGGCCGGGATGGCTGGACAGGTCGACCACGCCGTGGCCGCCCGGGGCGACCGGCCGCGAGGTCAGGGTGGCCGGCCCAGTGGCGCGTGGTCCAGGGAGACGTTCGCCGGAGTTCTCCGGTGCGGCTGTTTCCCCTCCGAGGGCCCTGGCCAACTGGTCGGATCGTGTGCGCGTGTTCAGGGTTCGCTTCCAATCCGGTGTCGAAGTAGGCGGGCGACAGGTTTGCCGCGAAGGTCATCATCGCTCATGTCGACGCTCGGTGTCGTCAAGCTGTGAGATTCAGGTGCCTATCAGGCGTCGAAGTGGTAACTCTTGTGGCATGTAGTGAAATTATAACTACGGATAGCCGGACATCCCCATGCTTCTGTAGTAGTCTTGTCACCGCTTTGAGGTAGTCATTTAGGGGTGTCGCAATCGCGACAGCTACCTGCCGCCCGACTTCGGTGGGGTACGCGAGGTGCGTCGCGTGGTTCCCGCGGGTACGGGCAGCGGTATGGAGGATGCGCCCAGAGGCCTACGGGAGAGTCTGAAACGCGTGGCTGTGACCCTGAAGGAGGCGGGCATCCCGTTCGCTCTCGGGGGCAGCTACGCCTGCTGGGCCCGGGGCGGCCCCGAGCCGGTCCACGACGTCGATTTCATGCTGCGCGAGGACGACGTGCCGCGGGCGGTCGAGGTGCTCGCGAACGCCGGCCTGCGCCCGGTCGACTCACCCGAGGACTGGCTCACCAAGGTGTTTGACGGCGAGGTGCTGGTCGATCTCATCCACCATCCGGTGGGTCGGGCGGTGACCCAGCAGATGCTGGAGCGGTCCAGCGAGATGTCGGTGGACTCGGTGCGCATGCCCGTGCTGGATGCCACCGACTGGTTTGAGATGACCCTGCTGGCCCTGGAGGAACGGTACTGTGATCTCGCTCGCGTGATACCGATGATCAGAGCGATGCGGGAGCAGGTCGACTGGGATCAGGTGCGTCGCGCGACGGCCACTTCCCCCTTCGCCGAGGCGGCCCTGCTCGTGGCCACCCGGCTCAACCTGATCCCGGCCGCCGGTCGTGCGGTGTCGGCCGAAGGTGCTCCGTCGGCCGGGGGCACCCCCACGGGTTCACGTCCGCACGGCCCGTTGGTGCCAGCGGGTGGGGCGGTGCCAGCGGGTGGGGCGGAGCAGGCCGGGACCGCGAAGCGGGTCGCCGACACCGCCGGGTACGGGGTACTGGACCTCACTGAGGCCGATGAGTACCTCGCCGGTGACCTGCACGAACGCCTCGCCGAGGATCCGAGGGTGGCCGAGCTCGGGCTGGAGGTGGTGGTGGATGGCCAGCAGATCCTGGTCGAGGGCGAGGTCGCCACGGACGCCCGCCGCCGGGCCGTCGCGGATGTGCTCGCCGAGGCGCTTCCCGGACGCCTGGTGAGTAACGAGGTCACCATCGCGGATCGGGGGATGCCGACCGAGGCACCGCCGAACGTGGAGACCATCTCATGATCAGAATTGCCGCCGTCGGCGACATCCACCTGGGCGTGGACAGCCGCGGAACCTTCGCACCCCTGCTGCGTGGACTTGCCGGTCGGGCGGACGTGCTGCTGTTGGCCGGTGATCTCACTCAGCGGGGGCTGCCGGCCGAGGCCGAGATCGTCGCGGCCGAGGTGGCGGACGCCGGGGTGCCCGTCGTCGCCGTCCTGGGTAATCACGACTACCACGGCGGTGCCGAGAACGAAATCACCGAAATGCTGACCGACGCTGGCGTGACCGTCCTCGAAGGCTGCGGCACGGTCCTCGACATCGACGGCCGCCGTCTCGGAATCGCCGGCGTCAAGGGATTCGGCGGGGGGTTCGCCGGGGCCAGCGGAAGCGACTTCGGCGAACCACTGATGAAGGCTTTCATCCGGCACACGAAGGACGCCGGATCCCGGCTGCGTGGCGCGCTGGAAAGTCTGGATTGCGAATTCCGCGTAGCTTTGATGCACTATGCCCCGGTACCAGACACGCTCATCGGCGAGCGAACCGAGATCTTCCCGTTTCTCGGCAGCTACCACCTTGCCGAGGCGGTGGACGCGGGAGCCGCCTGCCTTGCGCTGCACGGTCACGCCCATGCCGGTTCGGAGCACGGGACGACGGCCGGTGGGGTGCCGGTCCGCAACGTGGCCCGGCCGGTGATCCGGAAAGCCTATGCGCTCTACGGGGTGGGCGAGATGGCCACCACCGGGCGCCCGGGCCCGGACCGCGCGGGCCTACAGCGCTCGGCTGGCGCCGCCAGCCCGGACGGCGTCCCGGCCGCCGTCCCGGCCGCCGGGACGCCCCGCTCCGCGGCGGACAGCCCCTCGACGCTATCCCGCCCCAGTTAGCTATCCCGCGGTAGCTATCCCGCCCCGGGTAGCCGTACCCGGACCTCACCATCGGAGATCCACACATCGAACCGCGGCTGGGGCGCGGTCGCGGGACCATGCACCACCGCGCCGTCCGCCACCCGGAAGGTGCTGCCGTGCCAGGGGCAGCGCAGGCAGGTGAAGCCGTCTCTTCGGATGATCTCTCCCTTGTGCAGTGGGCCGGACAGGTGGCTGCACCGGCCGGCCAGTACGTCGACGTGGTCTCCTTTCCGGAGGAGGACGACCGGCACATCCCGCAACAGCCGCACCTCGGGTCGGCCGTCCGCCAGTTCGTCCAGAAGGGCGAGCGGATGCCAACCGGGCAGCAGCAGGTGGGGTACCTCCTCGGCGTGGTTGACCCCCGACGCCTGCCGGTAGGCCAGATGACCGCCGAGGTAGGCCGACGTGCTGGCCGCGGCGAGGCCGAGCAGCGCGAGACGACGGCCGAGGCGGCTGTTGCCACGCGACCGGATGCCGAGCGAGGCGGCGTAGCAGCAGGCCGCCAGACTGTTCGTCGCGGCGTGCGCCACCCCGACCCGCAGCTGGCGCTCATGCATCTCAGAGTAGTCGGCGAGGCCGGCGGCGGCGGCCGAGACCGCTGCGAGCAACCCCGTGGCGATCAGCACCCGGGCCGCCCGTTCGGACTCCTCGTGACGTCCCGCGAGCAGGTCCACGATCCCCGCGGAGATCCAGGTTCCGATGGGGAGTTGGGCGAGCGCCGGATGCAGCGGGTGGCCGAGCGGCACGCCGTGCAGGGTGTCCCGGATGGCGCCGTCGTGCAGGGAGCGGCGGACCATGTCACGGATCTTTACTGCCACCGGGTCGAGAGCTTCGGCCCGCTCCAGGCGTTCGGCGGGTCCGACCAGCACGTTGTGGGGTATCCGCACCATGGATGCCGGTGTTCCCGCCCATCGCTGGCCGTGAACATCTGCTGGCCGGAGATGCCGGGTGGCCTGATCGCGGGTTTGCTTCGTCCGTCAGCGCGCACCACTGAAACAGCGGAAAGGAACGAGAACATGGCAGTGGATCGCGGAAGCACCAAGCACGGCCCTATGCGCGACGACATCATGGCGCACGAGGTCGAGGGGCTCGTGCGGGCCGGGCGGGACACGCGGGCGGAGGAATGGCGCTCCGCTGAACCGTTCCCCGAGGAAGCGACCGGTGGCCCGCAGAACCTGGATGCCGCTGGGTCGCGGGTCGGTGCGCCGGCCGGGATGACGCCGGTGGACGTCGAGGAACGCTCCGAGCTCGCCCGCTGGCTCGGCCGGGCGGTCTTCCCCGCCAATCGTGACGAGATCATGGATCATCTACGTCATCAGCACGCCCCGGACCGGGTGGTTGACGAGGTCGCCGGTGCGCCGCCCGACATCCAGTTCACCTCGTTGGGCGCGCTGTGGCGGGTACTGCGACCCGGCCCTCCCCACGTGGAGTCACGGCGCCACTGAATCCGTCCGATGACCCGTAATATGATCAACATCATGAAGTAGTCGGTATGACGCCGTAGCCGGCGGGGTATAGAAACACCCGTGGGTGGCGGGCTCGCCGCGAGCGTTCTGCTGCTCGTCGGCTTCGCGATGATCGGAGCCTTCAACGTTTTTGCCTTCGGTGCCCTCGCCGGCTTGTGGGCGCTGGGTATCGCATGGATCATGGTGCTCGGCCCGCGGGCCATCGATCGCCGGGTCGTCCGCGCTCGGCTGCGGGGGGTGCTGCGGGGGTGCGGGAGGCGTGGCGGAGACGACGGTGGCCCGGTGCCTTGTTCCCGTGGGCCCGGGACTGCGTGACACGCCGGTGGCCTGGGTAGGACACGCCCATGGGTACGAGTGGGTTCGGCTATGGCGACCAACGACCCGGATCAGGTGATCTGCTGCAGACCCTCGTCGCCGGTCTGGATCAGACCGAGCGGGAAGATACCCTGCGGCTGTTGCGACGGCGGCTGGTGGAGGACCGGGCCGCCGCGTGCGGCGGCCAGCGGGACCGTCAGGTGGATGTCGGCCCGCGGACCCGGGCGGCGCGTGGGCCGACGAAATCGCAGGCCGCGGGCATCCATCGCCACCGCGGGTGAGCCACCCCGGATGAACGGTGGCGTCAGGGCGAACGGTGGCGTCAGCCGCAGCAGCCACCGCCGCAGCACGCGCCCCCGCCGGCGGACGGCGCGGCCGTGGCCGGAGCCGGCGTGGCCGAGCCGCGGCTGACGGCGATCGCAGAGAAGATCCGCGAGGTCTCGGTGTGTCCGGAGGGGCAGCTCACCGCGCTGTCCGGCACGGACTCGTGCATGCTGCGGCGGACCTCGAACGATGCGTCACATACCCGGCAGCGGTAGTCATAGGCAGGCACGGCACCAGGATAGGCGGCCGTCGTGAGGCGAGCGTCGGATTCGGCGGGTGGCGAGAACGGGTGAGCGGGAGAAGGCCCGACGTAGGCTGGCTGTATGCAGCCGCCGGAGGGCCCGCAGCTGGTCGTCGAGGTTGTCCGGGGGCTGCGCAGCGGTGCGCCGTTCGTGGAGAGTTGCCATCACGGCACCGTCATCGGCCTCGGTCGGGACGGGGACGGTGCGCTCATCGTCGGCGTGCCCGACCACCCGATCTTCCCCCGGTCGGCGGTCAAGCCCCTTCAGGCCGCCGCGATGCTTCGTGCCGGGCTGGACGGCATCTTCCTGAGCCGGGAGATCCCCGGTGACCTGCTTGCCATTGTGTCGAGTTCCCACAGCGGCGAGCCGGTGCATCTCGCGCGGGTGCTGGAGATCCTCTCGGTGGCGGGCGTCTCCATCGACACCCTGCGCTGTCCCGCCGATCTTCCGTTGGGCCCGGCCGCGGCCCAGGCGCACCTTCGCTCCGGGGGCCGCGCGGAGCCGGTGCTGATGAACTGCTCCGGCAAGCATGCGGGGATGATCGCCTGCTGCGTAGCGGCCGGCTGGCCGATCGAGAACTACACCGATCCCGATCATCCGTTGCAGCAGGTGATCCGGCGCACGATCGAGGAGCTGGCCGGCGAGGAGATCGTCGCGACCAGCGTGGACGGGTGCGGGGCCCCATTGTTCGCGTTCTCGCTCACGGGCCTGGCCCGCGGACTGCGGGCGATGGTCCGGGCTGCGCCGGGCAGCCCCGAGTGGCGGGTCATCAACGCCATGCGGGCGCATCCCGAGCTGATCGGGGGTGTCGGCCGGTCCGACACCGACCTGATGCGGGCGGTACCCGGCGTCGTCGCGAAGAACGGCGCCGAGGGTGTCACGGTGGTGGCGACGCCCGAGGGTCACGTGGTCGCGGTCAAGATCGCGGATGGGAGCGGGCGGCCCGGCATCCCGGTCGCGCTGGCCGTACTGACCCGCCTGGGTGCTCTTCCCGGTCCGGACGCCCCCGGGCACCTGGAGCTCGACTTCGCTCAGCTCGCCGTGCTCGGGGCGCCCACGGTGCTCGGCGGCGGGCGCCCGGCCGGTTCCCTACGCGTGCGGCTACCGGTCTGACCCGATCGAAGGCCGGTGACGAACCACCGGCCGCCGGGATGGGTGCGGCGGGCGGCCACGCGGTAGGTATGCCGGATCTGCTCGGCGGTGGCGCTGGGCGGCACGTCCAGCACCTCGTACAGCGAGCGTTGCACGCGCACGGGGTGTCTCCTGCCATCGCCGACCACCCGACCGGGCGACTGCGAGCCCGGTGTCATGGCGAAAGTACCTACACATGACCAGAATGGGCCTTGGGCGGCCCGGGGGGCGAGCGAGAGTCCGGAGGCCGGGACAGCACGCAAAGTAGGATTTTCTGTGCATTGCGGCTCTTGGCTCCCAGGATCGTCTTGTCGGTCATGCCGGCCTTGTTCCGGTTCGGCCGACGGTGCGCTCGGGGCGCAGCGTGCGTGCCAGGGTGGGACAGGATGGGTGGATGGGGCAACGGCAGAACTCGGAGATCGTCACCGAGGTCGCGTCGCTGGTACAGGATCCGGACATCGCCGAGCGGCTGACCGTGACCGGGCCCGCCGACGTCCTTCCCAGCCTCTACCGGGTGACGATGATGGCGGCCGCGTCGGTGGCGGCCGCGGCTGTCGGGGCCAGCCGCCTGCTCGCGGCCCGCGGCGGCGGGGCCCCGCCGGAGGTCACCGTGGACACCCGTCACGCGAGCGCGGTCTTCCGCAGCGAACGGTACCTGCGGATGGCCGGCAAGCCACCGCCGAGCCCGTGGGACGCGATCTCCGGGTATTACCGCACCGGGGACGACCGGTGATCCAGCTGCACTGTAACTTCCCGCACCACCGCAACGGGATCCTGGATCTTCTTGGGACGCCGGGCGAGCGCGCCGCCGTCGAACGGGTCATCCGCCGTTTCGAGGCCGAGCCGCTGGAACTCGAGCTGCACGCCATGGGTCTGTGCGCCAGCATGGCCCGCAGCGAGCGGGAATGGCGCGAGCACAGGCAGGCCCGGGCGGTCGACGAGCTTCCCCTCGTCGAGGTGCGCCGGCTCGGCGACGGCCCGGTGCTCGCCGCGCCCCTGGCCGAGACGCCGGCCGCGGGTCTGCGGGTGCTCGACCTGACCCGGGTCATCGCCGGTCCCGTCGCCGGTCGCACGCTGGCCGCCTACGGAGCCGACGTCCTGCGGGTCGGCGCCGCCCACCTGCCGGAGGTGCACACGGTGCTCGTCGACACCGGGTCCGGCAAGCGCAACGCCTTCCTCAACCTGCGGGTGGCCGCGGACGCCCGCCGGCTGCGCGAGCTGATCGCCTCGGCGGACGTGGTGCTCCAGGCCTACCGGCCGATGGCCCTCGACCGGCTCGGCTTCGGCCCGGAGGCGGTCGCCAGGATCCGGCCGGGCATCGTCTGCGCGACCATCACCGCGTACGGACGGCAGGGCCCCTGGAGCGGTCTGCGCGGGTTCGACAGTCTGGTCCAGACCGCGTCCGGCATCGCGACCGCCGCCGCGGCGGTGACCGGGTCCGACCGCCCCGTGCCGCTGCCGGCACAGGCCCTCGATCACGCGACCGGCTACCTCACCGTCTACGGGGTGCTGGACGCGCTGGCGCGCCGGGCGACCGAGGGGGGCAGCTGGCACGTCGGTGTGTCCCTGGCCCGGACCGGTCGTTGGCTGCAGGGGCTGGGACACCACGACACGCTCGCGCTCTCCGACCCGACCCGACCCGACCCGGGAGGATGTCGAGGAGTTCTGCGCCACGATGAACAGCGAGTTCGGACCCCTGTCGTACATCCGCCCGGCCGCCACTGTGGCCGGCGTCGCGCCGAGCTGGATCTCCCCGCCGGCACAGCTGGGCACCAGCCCGGCGGTCTGGGCATAGCCATGCTGAGGTGCCGGGTTCCGCGGGATCGCGTCGGCGTGTCCACCGTGCGCCGGCCCGCCCATCCGGGGGGGGCGGTGCGAATTGATGCTGGTCAGCCCGTCATTCTCTAGGCGGTGGCGCACCGGCTCGCGGGCCGGGCGCATCGGGGTGACTGGGTCGGGGTGATTGGGCCGGGCCACGGCATCGGAGTCGGGTCCGGCGGGACCGGAGGAGGAATTGCATGGGTAGGCGCCCGCTCCTGGGAGTGATAGCCCTTGCCGCGACCGTGGCGTTGACCGCGGTGGCCTGTGGGAGTGACAGTGGTTCGTCCTCGGACGGGAAGCAGATCATCACGATCGGCTTCCAGGGAGTTCTCTCGGGCGACAGCCAGCAGCTCGGTCTGAACGCCCTCTACGGCGTCCGGACGGCGATCGCCGAGGTCAACGCGGATGCGAGCGCGCCGTTCCAGCTCAAGCTCGCCGAGTCCGACGACGGTGGCTCGCCGGATCAGGGCCCGACGGCCGCCCAGAAGCTGATCGATGACTCCAAGGTCGTCGCGGTGGTCGGCCCGATGTTCTCCGGCGCGACCAAGGCGAGCGAGCCGGCCTACACCCAGGCCGGACTGCTGTCGGTGAGCCCGTCGGCGACGAACCCCGCGCTCACTACCCTGGGCTTCAAGACCTTCTACCGGGTCATCGCCCCGGACACCGTGCAGGGCAAGGCCGCGGCCGACTACATCGCCACGGTGCTCAAGGCGACGAAGGTGTACTCGCTGGACGACAAGAGCGAGTACGGCACGGGCCTGTCGGGTGCGCTGGAGGCCGAGCTCAAGGCCAAGGGCGTCAACGTGACCCACGACGGCATCAACCCGACCAAGGACTACACGTCCGAGGCAACGAAGATCATTGCTGCCGCGCCCGAGGTCCTCTACTACTCCGGCTACTACCCCGAGTTCGCGCTGCTGTCGAAGGCGCTGAAGAGCAAGGGCTTCACCAGAAAGATCATCAGTGGTGACGGCTCGCTCGACCCGCAGTACGTCGCGCAGGCCGGGGCCGCCGCGGCCGAGGGTGCCTACCTCACCTGCCCCTGCGGCGACGCCAACACCGACCCGAAGGCCGCGTCCTTCGTCGCGTCCTACAAGAAGGTCAACAACGGGGCGAAGCCCGGCACCTATTCCGGTGAGGCCTACGA
This sequence comes from Frankia sp. CcCS3, assembly GCF_977927575.1. Lineage (NCBI taxonomy): Bacteria > Bacillati > Actinomycetota > Actinomycetes > Frankiales > Frankiaceae > Frankia > Frankia sp. CcCS3. Next base: position 10,032 of record NZ_CDWRCL010000055.1, on the reverse strand, counting down.
CGCCACGCTCGCCCTCGCGGACGTCTTCAAGAAGCTCGGCAAGGACGTCACCCGGGAGTCCGTGGCCGGCGCGTTCGGTTCCGTGAACTTCCCCGGCATCACGAAGACCGTGGCGTTCGAGCCGAATGGCGAGGTCAAGGGCTCCAACGTGTTCGTCTACCAGGTCAAGGGCGGACAGATCACCGTTCTCGGCAACATCGCGGACCTGGTCAAGTCCTGATGTCGGTGCGGGCGGTGGCCGGGGGTGGGACGTCCGGCCACCGCTTCGCCTGGTGGTGAACGAGGCACACGGATGGGTTTCCTCGACCAGTTCTGGCAGCTGACCGTCGACGGTCTGACGGTCGGCTCCCTGTACGCGGTCATCGCGCTCGGGTACACCCTCGTCTACGGAGTCCTCCAGCTCATCAACTTCGCGCACAGCGAGGTCTTCATGCTGGGATCCTTCGGCGGGCTGTTTGCCGCCCGCGCCCTGCTGCCCGGGGACGGCTCGGTCCCGGGCGGCCTCGAATCGGTGGGCCTGGTGACCATGGGTCTTGGCGCCGGCGCGATCTGCGGCGGGCTCGCCGCCTTCACGCTCGAACGGGTGGCGTACCGGCCGCTGCGGCGCCGTTCCGCCCCCCGGCTGGCCTACCTCATCAGCGCCATCGGGGCCTCGCTGTTCGCGGTGAACCTCGCCGGCAAGGAGTTCGGCCGGCAGAACGTGGCCCTGCCCAACCTGTTCACCGACGGAACGGTGTTCACGCTGTTCGGAGCGGGCGTCTCCACCCAGTCGCTGGTCATCTTCGCGGTCGCGATCGCGATGCTGGTCGGACTGGACCGGCTGGTCACGGGGACCCGGCTCGGGCAGGGCATCCGCGCGGTGGCCCAGGACGCCGACACCGCGGTTCTCATGGGCGTGAACGTCGAACGCATCATCATCGTCACGTTCGTGCTCGGCGGCCTGCTGGCCGGAGCCGGCGGCTTCCTGTACGCGATGACGTTCAACGCCTCGTACAGCATGGGGTTCGTCCCCGGAGTGAAGGCGTTCACCGCCGCGGTCCTCGGCGGCATCGGCAACGTGCGCGGGGCGATGCTCGGCGGCCTGCTCCTCGGATTGGTGGAAAGCTACGGCGGATACATCTTCCAGGCGTCCTACAAGGACGTGATCGCTTTCCTGGTCCTGGTCGGCATCCTGATGATCCGACCGTCCGGCCTGCTCGGGGAACGTCTGGGGAGGGCAGCGTGAGCGCTGCGACGTCGTCCGCCCGCCCGCCGACCGCCGGGGCGGGTGGCGAGCCTGGTGGCGGCCCGCCGGGCGCATTGCTGCGTCCGGCCGTGCTGTTCTCCCCGGCCCGGCTGCGCCAGCTCGGGGTACTGCTGCTGGTGGGTGTGCTCGCCGCGGTGGTGACCGGTCCGGCCGGGGGCTCCGACAAACCGCTGAAGGCATTTCAGGATTCGGTGCTGGACGCGCGGATCCTGCCCTACCTGGGGCTCGCCGTCGCGTTGTGGATCGTCCTGGCGCTCGGCGTCGAATTGCGGGGCGCGGCGGGCCGGCTGGCGGCCGGCCTCCGGGGGCCGGTGAGTGCGGCCTACGCCACCCGGGGCGGCTCGATCGCGCTGAACCTGACGCTCCTGGCGGTCGCGATCATTGCCCCGCTGGTCGTCTCGACCGCCGCGCAGCAGTCGATGGTCAACGACATCGGCATCTACGCGCTGCTCGCACTGGGCCTGAACGTCGTGGTCGGCTACGCCGGCCTGCTCGACCTCGGCTACATCGCCTTCTTCGCCATCGGTGCCTACACGACGGCCTACTTCACCTCACAGACCGCGATGCCGTGGCACGCGCCTTTCGTGCTCAACCCGTTCTTCGTCTTCCCGATTGCGCTGGTCCTCGCCGCGCTCGCCGGCGTCGTCCTGGGCGCGCCGACGCTGCGGCTGCGGGGTGACTACCTGGCGATCGTCACGCTCGGTTTCGGTGAGATCATCCATCTGATCGCGAACAACGCCGACAACATCACGAACGGTGCCCGGGGGGCCTTCGGCGTTCCGCACCTGTCGATCAACCTGCTCGGCCTCGACTACGAGTGCGGCATCGACCCGCTACCGTATTATTACCTGCTCCTGGTCATCATCGTCGGAGTCATGATCGCCTTCGGTCGGCTGGAACGGTCCAGGATCGGCCGGGCCTGGGCGGCGATCCGCGAGGACGAGATCGCCGCCGAGGCGACCGGGGTCGCGACCCTGCGGATGAAGCTGCTCGCCTTCGCTATCGGCGCCTCGGTGTCGGGCTTCGCCGGCGTGCTCTTCGCCTCCAAACAGTTCTTCAACCCGCAGAGCTTCAGCCTGCAGGCGTCGTTCTTCGTCGTCGCCGTCGTCATCTTCGGCGGGATGGGTTCCCGGCTCGGGGTGGTGGTCGGTGCCGTCGTCCTCCAGGGCATCGCCTTCTACCTGCGCGACAAGGTCCCGCCCGCGGACCGGTACATCTACTTCGGGGCCGTCATCGTGATCATGATGATCTTCCGTCCGCAGGGACTCGTGCCGTCGCGCCGACGGCGTCGGGAGATCCAGCTTGCGGAGGCCGGCATCGGCGCGGCGGACTCCCTGGGCGCCGCGCCCACGGGAGGCAAGCCGTGACCAGGGGCGGAGCGCACCGCGTCTCGCCGCCGGGACACCGGCGCTCCCGGGGCCGGCAGCGCGGGGACAGCCAGGGCCGCGGGGACGCCGGGCGCGGCGGAGGCCCGGAGGACCTGGTGGTGGAGGCCCGCGGCCTGGCGCTGCGGTTCGGGGGTGTGACCAGCCTCGACGGCGTCTCACTGCGCCAGCGCCGAGGCGAGATCCTGGCGGTGATCGGACCGAACGGGGCCGGCAAGACCTCGCTGTTCAACTGCCTCACCGGGGCATACCGCCCGCAGCAGGGATCGGTCACCTTCTGGCCCCGGCCCGGCTGGCCGGCCGAGCTGGTGGGGCGCCGCCCGCACGCTATCACCCGGCTCGGCGTCGCCCGGACCTTCCAGAACATCCGGCTCTTCCCCGCTCTGTCGGCGCTGGAGAACGTCCAGATCGGGACCGAGGTGCGGCAGCGGTACGGGCCGCTGGCCGCGGTGCTGGGGCTGCCGGGCGCCCGGCGGGCCGAGCGTGACGGCGTGCGGCACGCGCTGGAGCTGCTCGAGCTCGTGGGCCTGCCGCACCGGGCGCACGAGCTCGCCGCGTCGCTGCCCTACGGCGAGCAACGCCGGCTGGAGATCGCCCGGGCGCTCGGTACCGAGCCGCGCCTGCTGCTGCTCGACGAGCCCGCGGCCGGCACGAACCCGGCGGAGAAGCGCGACCTGGTGGAGCTGATCATCCGGATCGCGGGCACCGGGGTGTCGGTCCTGCTCATCGAGCATGACATGCGGCTGGTCATGTCGGTGGCGACCTCGGTGGTGGTGCTCAACTTCGGCCGGATCATCGCGTCCGGCACGCCGGCGGAGGTCCAGCGGGACCCGGCGGTCATCGAGGCGTACCTGGGCCTAGCCGACGCCGGCGCGGCGGATCCCGATACGGCGGATCCCAGCCCGGCCGGCCCTGCCGGGTGGAAGGAACTGCGCTGATGCTGCTGACTCTGGCCGGTGTCGAGGTCGCCTACGGCGCCGTCACCGCCCTGCGCGGCGTCAGCCTGGAGGTGGCTGAGGGCGAGATCGTCACCCTGCTCGGGGCCAACGGCGCCGGCAAGACGACCACGCTGCGGACGATCTCCGGACTGCTGCGGCCCCGGGCGGGACAGGCGTGGCTGGACGGTCGCCCGTTGTCGTCGATTCCGGCGCACGAACTCGTCGGCCGGGGGGTGAGCCACGTGCCCGAGGGCCGGCGGATCTTCCCGAGCATGAGTGTCCGCGAGAACCTCCTGATGGGCGCCTACCACGATCGCCGGCACGTGCGGACCGACCTCGACCGGGTGTTCGCGCTCTTCCCCCGGCTGGCCGAGCGGGTCGCGCAGCCGGGAGGCACGTTGTCCGGCGGCGAGCAGCAGATGCTCGCGATCGGACGCGCGCTGATGAGCCGTCCCCGGCTGATGCTCCTCGACGAGCCGTCGATGGGGTTGGCCCCGATGATCGTTCAGACTATCTTCGAGGTGATCGCGGAGATCAACCGGGAGGGGGTCGCGGTGCTGCTGGTCGAGCAGAACGCGGCCTCGGCGCTGCGGATCGCGGGCCGTGGCTACGTGCTGGAGACCGGCGAGGTCGTGCTGGCGGGCACCGCCGCGAGCCTGCTGGCCGACGACCGGGTCCGGCAGGCCTACCTCGGCGGGGACGTCGGCGGCCGGACCACCGCGGGCTGAACCGCCCGCGACCGCGGCTCCGCCCGTCGCCACATCGGCGAGAAACCGCCGTGGCGTGCCGTGGTCAGGTCACCGAGAGTTGGGGGCGCCGGCCGGTGAGCCGAGGACGCGGTCGAGGTACGCGTTCGCGAACACCCCGGTCGGGTCGGCGGCGTCGCGCACGGCCAGGAAGTCGTCGAAACGGGGATAGAGCCCACGCAGCGTCGCCGCGTCCAGCGAATGCAGTTTGCCCCAGTGCGGCCGGCCGCCGACCGACAACATGATTTTCTCGGCGAGGTCGAAGTAGTCGCCGTGCGCACCGCGGTGATCCATGTGCACGGCGATGTAGGCGGTGCCGCGGCCGTACGCCGTCGACATCGGGATCTCGTCCGCGGCGGCGCATCGGAGCTCCACCGGGAAGACGGCGCGCACGTCCGCGCTCCCCATGGCGTAGACCAGCTCACGCAGCGTCGCGGCGAGATCGGCACGGGGGAGGGCGTACTCCATCTCCTTGAACCGGACCCGGCGGTGGGAGGTGAACACCCGGTAGGACAGGTCGCGGAACGTGCGGCTGCCCGACGCCCGCGCGCTGACGTGCGCGATGGGCCGCACCGCCGCGGGCATCCGCCGGCCCGTCGTCATCAGCGCGCCAAAGAGGGTGTTCGACACCAGTTCGTCGTCGACCCAGCAGCGCAGCCGGGGCAGCGGCGCCAGGCCGTCGTCGAGCGGACGCCGCTGACCGCGTCTGACCAGGGCCGTCGTGGTGTGCGGAAACCACGAGAAGCGAAGGTAGTCGGTCTGGTCGACGAGCTCGTCGTAGGAGTCGAGGACCTTGTCCAGGCGCATCGGACCCTCCTGGACCTGCAGGGCGAACAGCGGCACCGCCTGCAGGGTGACCGACGTGACGACGCCGACGGCACCCAGGCCCAGCCGGGCGGCGGCGAACAACTCGGGACGTTCGCCGCGTGAACAGGTGACCACGCTGCCGTCGCCGAGCACCACCTCGAGCGCCCGGACCTGGGTGCACAGGCCGCCGAAGCGGGCCCCGGTGCCGTGGGTGCCGGTTGAGATGGCACCCGCGATGGTCACCTCGTCGACGTCGCCCTGGTTGGTCAGGGCGAGCCCGGCCTCCGCGAGCAGCCGGTTCAGCCGGCGCATGGTCATCCCACCGCGCACCGTCACCAGGCCGCTGCCGCCGTCCAGGGCAACGAGGTCGGCGCACCTGTCCAGGCAGACCTGGACGGAGCCCGGGTCCGGGCGGCCGATGGCGCTCATGGAATGGGACGATCCGATCGCTCGGATCTGATGACCGTCCCGGACGGCGGTACCGACCAGGGCGGAGAGCTCCTCCGCGTCGCGGGGGCGGGCGAGGCGCACCGACCGGGGGGACGTAATGAAGTAACAAATACGTGATCGAGAGCATCATCGCAGGTCACAGGCCTGTGGAGGGTTCGAAACGCGCAAGTTATTTCATTTCGACTCCCGGACGGTCTCATTGCCCGCCCAGTTGCGCCAAGCCGAGGACTTACCAATGGGCGAGCCCATGGGCACCTCCGTCTGCCGGGACCGATGGCCGCGGTCCGGGGCCGGTCCGGAGTCGGGACCGGCCACCATCGTGAACCGGGCCTTCCCGGCTTCACCACGCGGGGGGCGGGTGATGGCCGTTCACAGGGCGATGCGTCGTCCGACCTCCGTCCGGGCGGGATGGACCGGTCCCGTCTCCCGCAGGTATGCCGAGCATGGCATCCGACGGTGGTTCGGGCGTCCGTCGTGACGCTGCGGGGTGACGTCCTGCCGGTACCTGCTGGTCTACGAGCGTGTCGCGGTGCACCATCACGAGGGCACGGGGCGCACAGGCACGGGGCGCACAGGCACGGGGCGCACAGGCACGGGGCGCACAGGCACGGGGCGCACAGGCACGGGGCGCACAGGCACGGGGCGCAGGCAGGGGCACACAGGAAGACACGGCTACGGAAGGCGGATCGTATGGTGACCGCAACCGGATCTCGTCCGGCCGGGATCAGCCTCGGTCGGCTCGCCGAGCTGGCGCAGGAACGGACCGGCGGCACGGCGGAGCTTCGCTTCGAGGGACGCGACCAGACGTCGGGGGAGTTGCTGGCGCGGGCCCGCCGGTTGTCGGGCGGCCTGCGGGCGGCGGGTCTGCGCCGGGGCGACCGGGTGGCCGTGTGCATGGCCAACTGTCCCGAGGTGGGTGTCACCTACCAGGCGGTGTGGCGGGCCGGTGGGGTCGTGACCCCGGTGCTGTTCCTGCTGACCGAGCACGAGCTGCGCCACGTCCTCGTCGACAGCGGAGCCCGGTTCGTGGTCACCACACCCGAGTTCCTGGACCGGGTCCGCGCGGCGGTCGGCGACGGCGGCTCGGCGGTGCGCGCCCTGATATTGGCGGACGGGGACCGGCCCGGCGTCTCCCCGCCTCCGCCGCAGTCCCCGTCCCCGCCACGATCCATGCTCCAGGCCGGCACACTCCGGGTCGGGCTCACCACCCCGGTACTGCGCTTCGCCGATCTCGAGGCCGGCGAGGAGAGTCCGGTTGTGGAGGTGGATCCTTCCGACATGGCCGCGCTGCTCTACACCGGCGGCACGACCGGGCGGGCGAAGGGGGTGGTCCTCTCGCACGACGGGCTGTCCGCGGGTGGCTGGGCAGCGATGTCGGCCACCCCGGACGAGAAGTTGGCCGGCCTGCTGCCGCTGCCGCTGTCCCACGTCTACGGGCTGACGATCAGCGTCATGACCCTGCACATGGTGAACCCCGGACCGATGGTTCTCATGCGCTGGTTCGAGCCGCGGAGCTGGCTCGACCTCGTGGTCGAGCACCAGGTGAACATCAGTGCGTTGGTGCCGTCCATGGTGGCGCAGCTGCTCGCGCAGCCCCTGCACGATTACGATCTGTCGACCCTGCGGCGGGTGACGAGCGGTGGCGCGCCGCTGCCCCGGGAGACCGCCCTCGAATGGCGCCGGCGGCTGCCCAGCGCCGAGCTGGTGGAGGGATACGGCTGTACCGAGTCATCCGCGATCATCACCACCTCGCCGGTGGGCGGAACACGACTCGGCAGCGTGGGCGTGCCCGCCCCCGGGGTCGAGGTGCGCATTGAGCTCCCCGACGGCTGCGAGGCCGGTCGGGGCCAGGACGCGGAGATCTGCGTGCGGGGCCCGATGGTGATGACGGGGTACTGGCAGGCCCCGGAGGCCACCGCGGGGGCGCTGCGGGGCGGTTGGCTGCACACCGGGGACATCGGCCGGCTGGACCCCGACGGCTACCTGTACGTGGTTGACCGGATCAAGGATCTGATCATCCGGGGTGGCGTCAACGTCTATCCGCGCGACGTCGAGGACGGCCTGCTCGCCCATCCCGAGGTCGCCTCGTGCGGCGTCGTGGGCCGACCGGACTCCCGGCGCGGGGAGGAGGTGGTCGCGTTCGTGGAACTCGTCCCGGGTGGCACCGTCTCCCCGGAGGAGCTGGTGCGCTGGGGCCGCGCCCGGCTGGGTCCCATCCGGTACCCGCGTGAGGTGCACATCGTCGAGGCACTGCCGCTCACCAGCAGCCTGAAGACCGACCGACGGATGCTGCGGTCGCTGGCGGCGCCGAGGTCGCTGCCGGCCCCGGGGCCGCTGATGGCGCCGACCTGACCCGACGGAGCGGATAGGTTCGAGCCCCGGCTACGCTGCGGGCTGGCTTGCCATGCTCGCTGACCTTCCGTCAGCTTCGGCGTTTGCCGCGATGTCTGCCGGGGGCAACCCCCCGAACCCCCGATGTCGAGCTTCGCTCGACCCGACCCGGTTCGACCCCTCTCACCTTGTCCGCGGTCCTTGTCCCGCCCGATCTCGCGGGCTGTTGCTCGCCGCGCCCTTGTTCGCTGTTCGGTATTGACCGAACAGCGAACAGCGTGAACGCTGGTCCGCGTGGACACCGAGGCCCTCGTGGTCGACGCCTTCTGCCAGCTCGGAGTCGAGGCCCGACCGCCCGCCTCCGGGCCCGATCGCGGGGTCGATCTCGTGCTCGACCCGGATGGTGTCGCGGTTCCCATCGAGCTCAAGCGCCGGTCACTGGTGTCCGAGGGCGTCGCCGCGCAGCTGCTCGCGGCCAGCCGTCCACCCGGTGGATCGGGCGGCTTCCTTCTCCTGGTCGTCGCGGACCGGGTGACCGGGGCGGCCCGGAAGCTGCTGACCGAGCATCGGGCCGGCTACTACGACCTGCGCGGCCGGATCGCGCTTCGTTCGAGCAACCTTGTGATCGACGCCGAGGTCAGTCCGGTCACCGGACGCGGTGCGCGGACACGGGCCTTGAGCGGCACGGCCGGGCTCGAGGTCGCGACCGCTTTGCTCATGGAGCCGCAAGCGGGCACCGCCGTCCGGGAGCTGGCGCGCCGGCTCGGCCGCTCCGCCAGCACGGTGTCGGAGCTGCTGGCGGCGCTGCGGCACGACGGTCTTGTCGACGCCGCGAACGTCGTCACGGACTCGCGGCTGTTCTGGCAGGTGGCCGAGCGATGGCCAACGCCGCGCGCCTATCTCGCCAGACTCCCCGATCCCGGTGACACCAGCGGCGTCACCAGATCGCTGCGTCTCGGCCTGCGTGACGTGGAAAACGAGATTGGGTGGGCGTTGACGGACACGACCGCCGCCGCGGCGTACGGTACCCCGGTCGCTGTCCGCGCCGACCAGGTGCCTGACTTCTTCGTTCCCGATCAGGCGGTGCTCCGGCGCGCGGCTACGCTTCTCGGCGCCGCTCCGGCGCCGGCCCAGGCGCGTGCCGCGGTGCGGGTCGCACCGGTGGCGGCCGTCTGCGCCCGTCGCGTCGATCTCCTGCCCGAGCGGTGGCGGTGGCCGCTTGCGCATCCGCTGTTCGTCGCGCTCGATCTGGCTCAGGACGTGGGGCGTGGGCGCGAGATCCTCGACGCCTGGCTACCAGAGCCGGGGTGGGCCCGTGTCTGGTAGCCGGGTGACCTTCCTGGGCGACGCGATGGCCGCGGTCGTCCAGGCCGTCGAGGAAGCGCGGACACTCACCGGCCAGCCGCCTGTCGTGGTCGGCGGGCTGGCGGTGCTGTGCCCGAATCTCCAACGCCCACCGGGCGACGGTCGATCTGGACGTTGTCGACCGACTGCACGGGACCACGCCGCACCTGGAGGTGCTCCGCGCAGCGGCGGGCGCGAGGGCCGTGGAGCCCGCAGGCGTCCTGCTGCCAACTCCGTATGGCCAGGTCAAGGTGGACGTGCTGGAGGTGCGGCAGGTAGAGCTCGACCAGCCGAGCGACGATCCCGGCGACCGCCTCCACGCGTCCGCGCACGCCTGGGCGAACGACACCGCCACCGAGACCGCCATCGAGGTGATCCGGTCGGTCGGCGACCGTGTGGAGGTGAGGACGCCCGTCGCCGAGCTTCTTCTCGATGCCTGCGGACGCACCTGACGCGGCCCGAGTCGGCGACCAGGCGGGCACGCCCGCGTCACAACAGGCCGCTCGCACCACGATCGGGGCTACCAACTCGCCGTAGCGGCCGACGAGCCCCGGTCAGTCACCGGCGTCGATCGGCTGGCCCGCCGTCGGCCTCGTCGAGGAGAGCGTCACCAGGATCCGTATCCCATGATCACTGTCTACGTCGCCGCACCTCCATTTTCCACGTCTGCCCTGGCTGCCACTACCACCGGTACGAAATCGGCCCCGCCCACGCCCAAGTCCACTTGGCGGCGCGACGTCGCAACATCGGCATGGCCGGCGGCTCCCTGCTGGCCACATCCGCAC
>NZ_CDWRCL010000054.1:0-19361 GCF_977927575.1 Frankia sp. CcCS3 | reverse complement strand
AGCTAGCCGTCCGCTACGAAGCAACAGTCACCATCGCCGCGATCAACGAATGGCTGCCCCGATAAACTTCCCAAACAGGCCCTAGGGGCCAGCCGAGACGATCCCGCCGGCACCAGAAAGATCCTTGTCGTCGTTACTCCCGGGGCATCCTCGCACGTCACCGAAAGAATCGGCTCGCCGATCGTCACAGTCGGTACACATGGGCGGGTTGTCCCAAGACATTCGCGAGATCCTTCTGACCTCCTCGTACACTGGACACGCTGTGCGCGGGCCCCACCCAACGTCGCCGGTAAACCAGGCGCAGCCTCCCGCTCGTCGCTTCGTTCATCGAGGCGGCTGGTCAGAGCGACGGAGGGTACCCGGGGTGTCCGCCTACGGTGGCGGCACGCTGGGCGGAACCCCTGCCCGGGTGAGGTAGGGAAGCCCGACGGCGGATTGTGGACGCCGGGCCCGTGGACGACGGAGGCGCTGTGGTCGACGGAAGCAACCGACCGCAGGCCGGGGACGTCGATAACGACGTGAACCCGAACGCGCCCGGAGTCCGGGGTGCGACGCCGCACTCCGGCACCGCCATCCTCGCCGAGTCCGTGCTCGACCGCCGCTACCGTCTGCTCTCCGCGTTGACGACCCGTGGGCCCGTCGCCCTCTGGCGAGGCGACGACAAGGTGCTCGCCCGACCGGTGGCAGTACGCATCGTCGAGCACGGCCCCGCGTCCGCGGGCGGCGGCGGGCCGGCCACGGATCCGGAGCAGGAGCAGGCGGCCCGCCGGCTTCTCACCGCAGCGATCAACTCCGGTCGGCTGGTGCATCCCGGCGCCGCCTCGACCTACGACGCCACCACTACCACGGCCGAGTCCCGACGCATCTCCTACGTCGTCTCGGAATGGGTGGACGGCAAGACGCTGCGTCAGCTTTCCACCGACGGGCCGCTACGCCCGGAGCAGGCCGGCGCCGTGGTGCTCGCCGCGGCCCGAGTCATCGCCGCGGCACACGAGCGCGGCATCCATCACGGTGACCTGAACCCCGGTGACGTCATCGTCTCCAGCCACGGCACCGTCAAGGTCATTGACCTGGAGATCGGCGGGGTGCTCGCGGAACTCGACGGTTCCCTCCCCGCGACGGAGCTCGACGGGCACGGTAACCAGCCCGACCAGAGTGGGATCGGCGGGGACGACGGTTCCGGCCCAGGCACGGCCGACCGCGCAGGCGGCGGCCCCGACGCCACGGCGGTGAATCCCGACCTGATCGCCGCGGCCGACGTCCGGGCGCTCGGTGGCCTGCTGTATGCCGGGCTCACCGGTTACTGGCCCCTCGGCGGGGACCGCGGTCTGCCCACCGCACCCACCTCGGGCGGCCGGCTGCGGACTCCCCGACAGGTCGCCTCGTCAGTTCCGCGTGATCTCGACGCCATCACCATGGCCACCCTCGGCGACGATCGGGTCGGGGCGCCCATCACCACGGCGGCCGACCTGGTCGAAGAGCTGGAGTCGATCAACCCGGTGGACGCCGTGCTCGACACCGGGTTGATGAGCCTCGGTGACGCCCCGCCCAGCACCGAGGCGATGGACGTGGACGCCTTCGCATCCTCGGACTACCTCGCGCCGGGGGATTACCCGGCGCAGGGCCGCTATGCCGACACCGCCGGCTACCCCGGCCCCGGCCGGGACGCCCGGTACGACACCCGGGTGAAAGGCCCCCACGGGTCCCGCGGCGGCGGGACCGGCTACGGCCGCAGCGGGTACGACGACCGCAGCTATCCAGCCGGAGGTGGCGGTTACCCGGCGGGATCCGACCGCTACCCGCCTGGTTCCGGCCCGAGGCGCCGTGGCGGGCCGTCGCTGGGACGGGCCGTGCCGTGGATCGCTCTGGTGGTGGTCGTCGCAATCGCGGTGGTCGCCGTAATCACCCTGCGTGGCAACGGCGAAAAGAATAACGCTGCCAACCCCGGCACCCCGACCACGGTGCCGGCGACCCCCACCGGAACCATCCTCAAGCCAAGCAGCACGGACTCCTTCGACCCGCTCGCACCTTCGGGTGAACCCAAGACCGAGAAACCGGCGGATGTCGGCAAGGCGTTCGACGGGAACACGTCGACGGAGTGGACGACGAGCAACTACACCAGCGCGACGTTCGGCAACCTCAAGCCGGGTGTCGGGCTGCGCATGGCGTTTCCGCAAAAGATCCTGCCCACCTCTGCCACCGTGACGGTCGGCAGCCTGGGTCCGGTGTCGTTCGAGCTGCGCAGCGGCGACAGGCTGTCGGAGTCGCTCGACGGCTTCGACCGCGTGGTCGCCCAGAAGTCGGGCGCCAGCGGCACGGTGGTCCTGCCGATGTCGTCGGACGTGAACCCCTCGCAGTACTGGGTGCTGTGGCTGACCTCACTGCCGTCGAACGCCGGGCAGTACCGCGGGTCGATCGCGGAGATCACGTTCCGGTCCTGACGGGAGGACGGTGAGAGGACGGTGAGAGTCGGTCCACCCGCCGAAGTCCTGGTGGCCGCCCCGACGCCGAGCTGGGCTGCGCCGCCGTACCGCCCGCCCGACGGTGCCCATGACGACTACCCCGAAAGGCCAGATTCGTGATCCGGTCAATCCCCGCGGGTGCGTCGCCGAGCATGACCTGCACCTGGACGTCGAGGAGGCGCTGGGCTGGCTGACGCCCGGGTTGCGGACCGCCGTGGTGCTGGTGGACGTGGCAGGACGACCCGTCGCCGAGGCGGCGGGGCTGCTGGGAGTTCCGGTCGGGACGGTGAAAAGCCGGCGTTCGCGCGGTCGCGCGCAGCTCGCCGTCCTGATAGGTCCCCCCGGTCAGGGAACCCGGCGGCTTCGCCCGCCGTCTCAGAAGGAAGACACCAGGATGCGGCGGGCTCACCGGGGCAGCAGCCCGTTACCGGAGGTCGGCCCATCGGCCGCGGCCCCGCGGGCGCGGCCGACGCCATCCGGATCTGCCGAAGGAGGTGATCAGCAATGGCGACTGAGCCTGCGGGTGACCGACGCCGACCGGCGGCTCCCTCCGATCCCTTCCCGGCGGGTCGCCGCTTGCGCGCGCACGTGCATCACCCGGACGCCGAGCTGCTGGACGCCTTCGCGGACGGAGAGCCGCTCCCCCGCTCCGTCCGCGAGCATATCGAGGGCTGCGTCTCATGCCAGGAGTCGATGGTCGCCCTCCGCAGGGTCCGTACGGACCTCTCCCGCTTGGCGGCCCTGACGATGCCCGGCGAGGTGGCCGAACGCCTCCAGGCTGCGCTGGCGGCCCACGCACCTGCTCCCTCTCGGCCGGGACCGGGCCGGAACCCGGCCGCGCCGACCGGTCCGGGGCCCGCGAGCTCCGGCTTCGCCGGCACCACGGGAGCCGCCGGGGCCACCGGCACGGAACCCCTCGTGGGGGATACCGAAGCGGTCCACACCGAGGCCGTCCACACCGATCCAGGGGATGGCACGGGTGGGCGGGCGGCGAGTGGCAACAGGCCAAGGCGGCGGCCCGGCCGAGGTGGGGCGGGGGCTGGGCTCACAGACCATCAACCGGCCCGGCGCCGGGATCCGCGGAGCCGTCCGGGTGCGCCGGGTGCGCGCCCCCGACGGGACTGGGTGTCCATCATGGCGGTCTGCATCGCCTTCACCACCTTCGGGGCGGCGATCTTCGTGTACCACGGTCTGCGGAGCGCCAACGTCGATCACAGGGTAGCGGCGTCCAACCCCGTGGACAGCTCCGGCCCGGCCGGCGGTTCGGTGGTGGCCGAACGCGGCTCCGCCAGCTCCGCTCCCCTCATCATGATGGCGGTCTCGCAGGCGAGCGTCGCTCCCTCGGACGTCGTGCGGCACGGCCGGGAACTGCTGGCCGGCCGGATCCTGGGGTCCGCGGCGCTGCCGCTCGTGCCGCCGCCCGCGCCCGCGGCGGCCGGCGGCGCGACGACCCCTGCGACGGTGGACGTCGACCGGTTGCGCTCGGTGCTGGACACCCCTGGCCTGCGCCCGTGCTACCAGAGCCTGGCGGCGCAGACGGGTGGGACGATCCTCGCCGTCGACCGCGTCGTCTACAACGACCAGCCGGCGCTGTTGATCGTGCTCTCCGTGCCCATGCAACCGGCGGTGGCCAGGGTGCTGGTCGTCGACGCCCGCTGCGGCATCACCACCGTCTCCACCGCGCCGTGGTACAGCGTGTCCACCCTGCGGCACTGAGGTGGGGGTTGACGCATCGAGAGGGGCCGGGAGCCCGGCCGTCGCACGCACCGGTGGCGGGCGCGGATGGAATCAGATGCCCGCGGAGACGGTTGTCGCTGTCGGGCACCGTCTCCATGGACGGACCGATGAACGAGGAACTCAGATGAAGCCGGGGCGACAGGTACCGGCGAGGGCCCACCCGGCTCACAGGGATCCCGTAGCATGAAAGGGATCCCGTAGCATGAAAGGAGCGGGTGTGACAGCCCAGGAGGACGGCCAGGATGTCACCGGCCCCAGCAGCCAGCCCGACGGCAATGACGACATACGCGATGTCGTCATTGCCGGTTCGGGCCCCGCAGGGTACACGGCCGCTGTCTATACCGCCCGGGCCAACCTACGGCCACTCGTGTTCGAGGGCGCGGTATCGGCCGGCGGATCGCTCATGAACACCACCGAGGTGGAGAACTTTCCTGGGTTTCCGGACGGCATCCAGGGTCCGGAACTGATGGAGAACCTGCGGCGGCAGGCGGAGCGGTTCGGAGCCGAACTGGTGGCCGACGACGTCACCGAGCTCGACCTCGCGGCGAACCCGAAGGTCGTCAAGATCGAGGACAGGACCTACCTCGCCCGCACGGTCATCGTCGCCACCGGTTCGGCCTACCGCATGCTCGGCGTCGAACACGAGGAGCGGTTGCTCGGCCACGGGGTCTCCGCCTGTGCGACCTGCGACGGTTTCTTCTTCCGGGATCAGGACATCGCGGTGGTTGGCGGGGGCGACTCGGCGATGGAGGAGGCGACCTTCCTGACCCGCTTCGCCCGCTCGGTGACGGTGATCCACCGGCGGGACAAACTCCGGGCCAGCGCGATCATGCAGAAGCGGGCCTTCGCCAACGAGAAGATCCAGTTCCGGTGGAACGCAGAGGTCACCAAGCTCCTGGGCACGGACAAGCTCACCGGCGTCCGGCTGCGCGACACCGTCACCGGTGAGGAGAAGGATCTTCCGGTCACCGGGCTGTTCGTCGCGATCGGTCACCTTCCGCGTACCGAACTCGTCCGTGGTCAGCTCGACCTCGACGACGCCGGCTACATCTCGGTCGCGCACCCGACCACGAAGACGAACCTGGACGGGGTCTTCGCCTGTGGCGACGTGGTCGACCACACCTACCGCCAGGCCATCACCGCGGCTGGCACGGGCTGCGCCGCCGCTCTCGACGCGGAGCGCTTCATCGCCGCCGGGGAGGGTCCGGGCGAGGTGACCACCGTGGCTCCCCGGGTCGTGACCCCGACGCCGCAACCTGCCTGACCCGGTCGTCTGTCCGAGCGGCCGACCGAGCGGCGCTGGATCAGGCCTGCCCGACCCGGCTGCCCGAAGGCCGGTCGGGCGCCGTCCGCGGGCCACCACCGGCCCGTTGATCGCCTTCCCGTCCACTAAGAGATCATCCATCAGGGAGAACAACATGGCAGGTTCCACCACCCCCGTGACCGACAGCACCTTCGTGACCGAGGTACTGGAGAGCGACAAGCCGGTCCTGGTGGACTTCTGGGCCGAGTGGTGCGGCCCTTGCAAGATGGTCGCACCCGTTCTGGAGGAGATCGCCAAGGAGCATGGCGAGAAGCTCCGGGTCGTCAAGCTGAACATCGACGAGAACCCGGAGACCGCCCGGAACTACCAGATCATGTCTATCCCGACCATGGCTGTGTTCGTCAAGGGCGCGATCGACAAGAGCATTGTCGGCGCGAAGCCGAAGGCCGCCCTGCTGCGTGACCTCTCGGCCTACATTTGATCTCGTCACGCGGTCGTTCCACCGTCGGCCCGCCGGGTGTGATCCCGGCGGGCCGACGTCGTTCCCGGACTGGTCCGCGCCGGTTCGCCCACGACAACCGGATACCACGTGCGGCCCGGGAACTTTCTCCCGCCGTCACGAGCATCGTGGGAGTATCACGGCGGCCTGGTCACGCACGGTCAATACTGGAGGATCCGGTTCGCGGTCGGTCGAGACCGCACGGGCATGCCCTAGGCTTGAGATTCAGCAATCGGCCGTCGGCGCATCATTCGTCGACGCGGTGGCCCCGACCATCGGGTTTCGCCAGGGGCACCGGGTTTCGCCAGGGACACGTTGGGGCAGGCGAGCTGAAAGGTATGCATCGGTGAAGCTGCTGCGTCTGGGAGACCAAGGTTCCGCCGTCGCCGAGGTTCAGGCGGCCCTGACCTATCTTGGTTTTCTTCCCGTGACGCCCCGGCAGAGCCGGGATCCGGCCGGCCCGGGTAAGGGTGACCCAGGTAAGAGTGCCCTGGGTAAGAGTGCCCCGGATAGAGGTGCTGCCTCCGCCGCGGACCCGTCCCAGGACACGCGGGTCCCGGCTGTCGACGGTACTCCCGGCGGCGTTCCGGCCGAGCCGGCCGATCGGTTCGACCGAGACCTCGACAACGCGCTGCGCGCCTTTCAGCAGAGCCGGGGGCTGTCCGCCGACGGGATACTCGGTCCAGACACGGCGCGTGCCTTGGAGGAGGCACGCCACAAGCTCGGCGACCGTCTGCTCTACCACAGTCCCGCGCACCCTTTTGTCGGCGATGACGTGGCGGCGCTCCAGGAGCGCCTGTTCAACATGGGTTTCGACGTCGGCCGCACGGATGGGATCTTCGGGCCACGCACCGAGTCCGCGGTCCGCGACTTCCAGCGCAACCGGGGTCTCGATCCGGACGGCCAATGCGGGCCACACACCCTGCGCGAACTCAAACGCCTGCAGCGCACAGTCACTGGTGGCCGGCCCGACGTGCTGCGGGAGTCTGTCCGGCTGTTGGCCCACGGCTCCTCGCTGCTCGGAGTCGTCGTCGCCATCGATCCCGGCCACGGTGGCGACGATCCGGGCATCGTCTGCGGCAATCTGTGCGAACGGGATCTCATGGCCGACCTCGCCGTCCGGATGTCCACGCGGCTACTCGACTCGGGCCTGCAGGCGCACCTCATCCACGGACTGGACGAGTCCCCCAGCGAGGAGGAGCGGGCCGCGCGGGCGAACGAGCTCGAAGCAGATCTCCTGATCTCGCTGCACGCCGACAGCAGTCCATCCCCGCACGCCCAGGGGGTGTCGGCCTACTACTACGGCAACGCGCGCGGGTCGTCCGCCGTGGGTGAGCGCTTCGCCCAGCTCGTCCACCGTGAAATCGTCTCCCGGACCGACATGCTGGACTGCCGCACCCATCCGAAAGTCTGGAGTCTGCTTCGGCGGACCCGGATGCCGGCCGTACGGCTCGACCTCGGATATCTGACAAACGAACATGACACCAAGGCCCTTGGCTCCACCACATTCCGGGCAACCGTCGCCGAGGCGGTGCTCGCCGCGGCCCAACGGCTCTTTCTCCCACCCGAGCAGGACGCGCCGACGGGCCAGCTTCACGTCCCCCGCCTTGCTAGCCGCACCTGACCGGTCACCAAGACATTCCATCGACAAGGCTGACGTTTCACGTGAAACGAGGCCGGTGCGTCGATGGGGAAAATTCATGCTCGGCAGCCTAGGCTGGTTCCGTAACAGCCTCCGCGTCCGTCGACGTTGGCCTCGGCGACCGGAGGCCCGGTGGCCGACCCATGGAGCGCCTTTTTCGATGAGCCGTCGCATCGCGAACATCACCCTGGACAATATTGACGATCTCCCTCTGCCCTGCCGCCGCTGCGTCTTCTGGGAGCTCGATCCGGTGGCCCGGAGCCGCGCGGAGGAGGCCGGCGGCACCGACCTCGAGAAGGAGGCGTGGGTTTCCCTGGCCCTCCTGGAATGGGGAAGTTGCGGAAAGATCGCCTATGTCGACAACGTCCCCGCCGGATTCGTGATGTTCGCTCCGCCGGCCTACGTGCCTCGATCGGCGGCCTTTCCCACCAGCCCGGTCTCACCGGACGCGGTGCTGCTCATGACAGCGTCGATCGTCGATGAGTTCACCGGGCAGGGGCTGGGGCGGATCCTCGTCCAGTCCGTCGCCAAGGACGTCATCCGCCGCGGCTTCAAGGCGGTGGAAGCGTTCGGTGACCTCCAGAACTCCGACACCCGCTGCATCCTGCCCGCCGACTATCTCCTCGCGGTCGGTTTCAAGACGGTCCGGCCTCACCATCGATGGCCGCGACTGCGGCTCGAGGTGAAGAACGCGGTGAGCTGGCGAGAGGACGTCGAGGTCGCCCTGGAACGTCTGCTGGGATCGATGACGCCGGAAGGCGTGCTGCGCAAGGTCGGCCAGGCCGGCAATCTCGCCTGAGCACAGCGATGGCCCGGCACTCGGCGGACAGACGCGCAGCCACCCGGGGGAGCCCGGCACAGCCCGGGACCGCGCGATCCGCGCCCGGTTCGAGAACCCCAGAGAACCCCAGAGAACCCCGAGCGAACCCGAGCCGGACGCCTAGTCCAACAAGCCGTCGACCGAGGCCGACGGCGACATCACGGCGACGATCCGCTCCAAGTCCTCGATCGAGGCGAACTCGACCGTGATCTTCCCCTTGCTGCGGCCCATGTCCACCTTCACGCGGGTCTCAAAGCGATCCGAGAGGCGGTCGGCGAGCCTCGCCAGGGCCGGTGAGGCGGCCCCTGGCGCCCGCGACGCCCGCTTACGCGGGGTCTCGTCGTCCAGTGCCACGATCTCCTCGACGGCCCGCACCGAGAGACCTTCCGCGACGATGCGGGTGGCGAGCCGGTCCTGGGCGTCCGGATCCTGCAACGAGAGCAGCGCGCGGGCATGGCCCGCGGACAGCACGCCGGCCGCCACCCGTCTTTGTACCGCGGGCGAGAGCCCGAGCAGCCGGATCATGTTGGTGACATGCGACCGGGACCGCCCGAGCCGACTGGCCAGTTCCTCGTGCGTCGCACCGAAGTCGCGGAGCAGCTGTTCGTACGCCGCAGCCTCCTCCAGCGGGTTGAGCTGCTGGCGGTGGAGGTTCTCCAGCAGCGCGTCGCGCAGCATGGCGTCGTCCGCGGTCTCCCGCACGATGGCGGGAATCCGTGGAAGCTTGGCGATCTTCGATGCACGCCACCGGCGTTCACCCATGACGAGCTCGTATCGCTCGGGGGCCACCTCGCGTACCACGATCGGCTGGAGCAGCCCGACCTCGCGGAGGCTCGCCGCCAGCTCTTCGAGGGCGTCCTCATCGAAGTGAGTCCTGGGCTGGCGCGGGTTCGGGCTGACCGACTCGACGGGGATCTCGCGGAAGGTCGCCCCGTGTACGGGCAGCGGCCCGGTGCTGTCGCCGGAGCCGCGACCCGTCCCCCGGCCGCCGTAGCCACTGCCGTAGTCGGCGTAGTCACTGTAGTCAGCCGAGGCGGTGCCCACCTGACCGTCGAGGGGAGGAGGAGTAACCGGGATGAGTGCCCCCAGCCCTCGCCCCAGACCACTGCGCCGAGCACTCATCATGCCGCTCCATTCGAGTCCCGACCCCGTTCCGCGAGTTCGCGCGCCGCGGCCAGATAGGACAGCGAGCCGCGCGACGTCGGATCGTACGTCAGCGCGGACTGCCCATAGCTCGGCGCCTCCGCCAGACGCACGTTCCGGGGGATGGTGGTGGACAGCACCCGGTCCCCGAAGTGTTCCTTGACCTCGTGGACGACCTGGTCGGCCAGTCTGGTCCGGGAGTCGTACATGGTGAGCAGGATGGTCGACAGGCGCAGCTCCTGGTTCAGGTGCGCCTGCACCAGTTCCACGTTGCGCAGCAACATGCCGAGGCCCTCCAGCGCGTAGTACTCGCACTGGATCGGGATGAGCAGCTCACGGGCGGCCACGAGGGCGTTGACGGTCAGCAGCCCGAGAGAGGGCGGGCAGTCGATGAAAACATAGTCGACGTCCCGTTGCATGCTCGCGATGGCCCGCCGCAGCCGGTTCTCCCGCGCCACCAGCGACACCAGCTCGATCTCCGCGCCGGCAAGATCGATCGTTGCGGGCGCGCAGAACAGCCCCAGCGCCTCGGCGGACTTCACGATGACCTCGTCGAGGGGCCGATCCCCCACCAGGACCTCGTAGATCGAGGGGACCCCGGAATGATGGTTGACGCCGAGCGCCGTCGAGGCATTGCCCTGCGGGTCAAGATCGATTACCAGGACCCGGGAGCCATGAGATGCCAGCGCCGCCGCCAGGTTGACCGTCGTCGTCGTCTTCCCTACACCGCCCTTCTGGTTGGCGACCGAGATGATGCGCCGCCGGGTGGGGCGAGGGAATGGTTGTCGTCGTTCTACCGCCAGTGCTTCCACTGCTGCTGCCGCCGCCGCTCCGATCGGGGTCGAGGGATCGAGCAGGTCCAGTGCGGAGAGCGCGGGGTCATAGCCCCGCAAGCCCCCGCCCCTGGCCCCACCCTGGCCCGCCGACGCTGTTTCACGTGGAACGAGACTGTCCACGTGTCGGCTGGTCACGACCGACCTCCCGTGATCGGAGTGAATCCCGTGACGTCCGTCTGACCTGTCTGCCATCGTGCCGCTCACCGTCGCCGCGCCCTCCCCTGCTCTCGGCCCGGGTGCGCTGGGATGAACGTACGGCCCGGAGGACACGGGCGGGTTCCTCCACCCGCCCCTCCCCGCACCTCACGACATCCACGGGATGCCAACCCTGAGTTCCGAGACCGCTGCGCGCGTCCTGCAGTTCCTCCAGGATCCGTGAACCGCGCATCGCCAGCATGACACCACCTGGTCGCAGCATCGGAAAGAGGATTGCGCGCAGCCGCTCCAGGGGAGCGACTGCGCGGGCTACGGCTATCCCGAATCTACGACCGTCCGGGCCGATTCCGGCATCCGGTGCGCGGCCACGTACCACAGAAATCTGGTCCTCCAGACCTATGGTCGCCACAACCTCGTGCAGGAATCGGCACCGGCGTTCCATCGGCTCGAGCAGCACCACCCGCAGATCCGGGCGGGCGAGCGCCAGCGGGATACCCGGCAGCCCTGCGCCGCTGCCGACGTCCACGACATCGGCCTGCGCCGGGACCGCGTCGGCCAGGACCGCGCAGTTGAGTACGTGGCGGTCCCAGAGCCGGTCAGTCTCACGCGGACCGATCAGCCCGCGCTCGACCCCGTCGGTCGCCAGCAGCTCGACGTAGCGCGCCGCGGATCCGGTCCGCGTGCCGAAAATCTCCACCACGACGGGGGGCACCTCGGGGGCATCCGGGAGACCCGTCATGGCCGGATCCCCCGCCGTGCCATACGGCCAGCCCGCGCCGGCCGGGCCGCCTGCGTCACCTCGACCGGCCACAGCATCGAGCCGAGCCGGGTTGGGCCCGTGGGCATCGCCAGGTGACCGCCGGCAGCGGGCGGGTGGGAGACCGGATCCGTGGACCCGGCCGGACAGGACGAGAAAGCTGGGCAGGACGAGAAAGTCAGAAGACCGCGCACCCGACAAGCATCCCCGCCGACCTCGAGGTGCTCGCGCCGCCACCCCCACGGGAGGCACGGTTCCGACCCGGGGGACGGATGTCAGGTCGTCCGGTCGGACACCACGGTCCGCTGCGGCCGATCGAGTCGCGGGGCGGCGCCGGCGCAGCGATCGAAGACGGTCAACGTTCCGGTGAGGGGGAACTGCCAGCCACGGCCGGCGCACCACCCCGCCCGGGGCAGCGCGGCCAGGTCGGGCGCGAGCGCCGGCCGCTCCGCGTCGAAGACGAAGACGAGCAGCCGGGTCGGCGGGACCCGGCGGTTCGCCAGCTCGCCGACCAGGGAGGTACCCGCAGCGCCGAAGAAGATCGTGTCCTGCCGTGGCACCCGGGCCGGTACCCGCCCGGCGCCGGCACTGGGGAGAGCTGCCGGCTCACGCGCCGGGTCGTCACTCGCCTCCATCGCGTACAGCCAGCCAGGCCGGGCGAGGCGGCCCCCGACCACCACCAGGTCTCCCGGGCGGTGCAGCTGCCGGGCCGCGATGGCCGCGTCGACCATCCGATCGAGGCCACGAGTCCGGTGCCGATGATCCCAGAGCTGCCCGCTTCCCGACAGCGAGGTTCCCAGGAGCGGGACACCAAGCAAGATGATCATTGCGAGGCCGGCCAACGGCAGCACGGCGGTCGGAGAAATCGTGTTCGCGCCGGCGCTCGACGTCGGCGAGACACCGGAAACATCCAATCGTGACTGCTCGGTGACAGTCCTTCCGGTAGGGAGGGTCGGGGTCGCGGCCATCGGTGTCGGTACGGCCGGCTGAGGCCCGACGGCGGGGATACGAGGTCGCACCGCCGCCACGAACAGGACCACCAGCCGCCGGGTGCCCACCACGATCACAACGACGATCAGCGGCACGACGAAGAGGTTGGTCCGGGTCGGCCCGAACGGCCAGTACCGCGCGGCGCTCGCTCCCAGCATCAGCACCTGGGCTCCGCCGAGCGCGGTGAGGAGCAGCCTGCCGTCCGGTCGTCGTGCCAGCACGAGGACGCCGGTCAGGCCGGCGATCGACACCGCCACGGCGAGCAGCACCGAGACAACCGGCCCCCCGGGCACCGTCGCATGGATGAGGCTCGGGTCGAACCGGTCGATGCCGGGCGGCATACCGGTGATGAAGGCTCGCATCTGATCGACGATGAAGCGTACGGCCTCGACCGGCCCACGACCGGCGATGAACTGGCGATCCCAGTAGTCGCCGCGACGCTGACTGGACTGGTGCCCGATGAAGAACACGGTGTGCGCCACGCTGATGGCGACCGCGGGCAGGCATTCCACCAGTCGCCAACGCCGCGCCGGACCGCGCCATACCTCCGCGGTCGCCAACGGCAGCACCAGAAAGATCCCGGGCACGGCGGTCAGGGCCAACAGGCCCGCCGCGGTGCGTCGCAGGAGCCGGGCACGGGAGAACCCGCCGGTGACAGGTTCAGGCTGCGGGGACAGCGAGGGCCGCGGGGACAGCGAGGGCCGCGGGGACAGCGAGGGCCGCGGAGATGATCCGGTCGACCAGGCGAGGACGATGCAGACGGCGGCCAGCGCCTCGACGGAATACGGCTTGAGTTGGGTCGCGAGATCCAGGAAGGTCACGTTCAGGCACAGCCAGCACGTGGCGAACACCGCCGCGACCAGGCCGGTGAAACGGCGGGTGAGCAGGACGATCGCGGCACCGAGCAAGGGCACGGCGAGATACCCGGGAAGCCGGAGCGACCAGCTGTGCCAGCCGAGGACCTCGCCGGCCACCCGGGTCAGGCCGAACCAACCCAGCGCCGAGGGGGTGTTGGCGACGGTCAGCTCCGGCCAGAACGAGGACGCCGGTTCGCTGACGAAGTGGGCGCGCCAGATCTCGTCGTACCAGAAGGGTCTGGTCAGATAGGCATGCAGAATGCCGAGCACGGCCGCCAAGCCGACACCCACAGCGGCGGCCAGCACGGCGGAACGCGCCGGCCGCCACCGACCCGCCATCGGTCGGCGCCGGTCAGCCGAGAAGGATGACCACCCGGCGGCCGGGTTCCTCGCCCTCGGACTCACTGTGCACGCCGTCGATCCCGGCAACGGTGTCGTGCACCACCTTGCGCTCGAACGGCGTCATGGGAGCCAGCTTCTCCGGCTCACCACGCGTGATGGCGCGCGACGCCGCGGCGATCGCAATCTTGCGAAGCTCGACCCGCCGCCGGGCGCGATGGCCGCCGACGTCGAGCATGAGACGGCTGCGGGTGCCCGTCTTCTGGAGCACCGCGAGCCTGGTCAGTTCCTGCAACGCCTCCAGCGTCTCGCCGCCCGCCCCGATGAGCTTGTCCAGCCCCTCGCCTACCACGGCGACGACGGCGCGGCCGCTCTCGACGTCGAGGTCGAGGTCACCGTCCATGTCGACGATGTCGAGCAGACCCTCGATGTAGTCGGCGGCGATCTCGCCTTCCAACTCGAGATCGGACAGACGCCGATCCTCCGTGCCGGCAGTCTCGTCCGAGGGAGCGTGCTCGTCGGAGACTCCGGCTCCATCCACAGCCAGTTCAGGTGCCGAACCGGTCATCAGCGACTCTCCAGGGGAACGGGGGCGGCGGAGCAGAGATTACGGGATGCCGCCACTCGATGACGAAATCGGGTCGGCAGCCTGCCTGCCGGTCGGTCGGTTGGTCGGTTGGTCGGTTGGTCGGGAACGGCGTCTCCCGGATCAACGCCGCCCACCGGGCCGCTTGCCCTTGCCGCGCCGTTTCGCGGGTCGGGAGCCGCCGACCTGGCGCCGCACTCCGGCGGGTACGGGTGCCGGCCGGGGCGTGCTCTCCCCGTCGGAGGGTGCCGTCGGCCCGCTCGCCGCGCTCTGCCCGGCATTCTTGCCCGGGGCGTTCCTGCGGCCCGCCGCGCTGGTCTTCGCCTCCGCGCTCCGCTCCGTGGATGCGGCCGTGGTAGCGGCGACGCCGTTGTCCGAGACGCCACCGCCCGAGACGCCGTTGGCACCGGGACCGGCCGGCGCCCCCGCCTTACCGCTCTTCGGGGTCACCGCCGCCTTCGGAGTCACCGCAGTACGGGTCGCGGTCGAGGTGCCGTTACGGGACCGGGTGCCGGGGGGAGCCGTCGAGGACGTCCGACCGGCCGCCGCGGCACCGGAATCGCCGCCCTTGGTCGGGGTCACCGAGGCAGACCGGGGGCGGTTCTTCGACTTCGCCCCGGCTCGGACACCGGGAGCCGGCCGAACGGGGGTGACGGCGCCGTCGGCGGCCGGACGGGCACCGGGCAGCCGGCCGTTCGCATCCTCGGTCTTGATCGGCGGCATCTTCTTCATGATGAAGAACTGCTGGCCCATGCTCCACAGGTTGGTGGTGAGCCAGTACAGCAGCACGGCGATCGGGAAACGGAAACCAAAGAAGGCGAGCATCAGCGGGGAGCCGTAGAGCAGCGCCTTCTGCATGATCGCCTGCTGCGGGTCGGCCGGCCCGGTGCGGGCCATGATCTGGCGCTGCGTGAGGAAGGTCGTAAGACCCATCAGCACGATCAGGACGATCGCGAGAATCCTGACGTGCGTGCTGTCGACGCCGAGGAAGCGCGAGAAATCGCCATCGGAGGTGAACTTGCTCGCCAACGAGATGCCGAACACCTTGGCCGAGGCGATCTGCTCCACCTGGTCCGCGGAGAGCCCGACCCGGGGACGCCAGACCAGCGAGTGGTTCGGGCCCTCGTTCATCGGCGCCAGGTGGGTGAACACGTGGAACAGCGCGATGAACAGCGGGATCTGGAGGAAGATCGGGAGGCAGCCGAGAAGCGGGTTTCCATGCTCCCGCTGCAGCGCCATCATCTCCTGCTGCATGCGGGGTTTGTCGTGCCCGTACTTCTCCCGGATCTCCTTGATCCGGGGCTGCATCACCTGCATCGTCCGCTGCGACTTCACCTGCTTGACGAACAGCGGGAAGATCAGAATACGGACGCAGACGACCAGCAGGACGACCGAAAAGGCCCAGGAGAAGAAACTGGCAGCACCGAAGATCGGCGCGAATCCCTGGTGAAAGAAGACGATCGCGTTCGCCGCGAGGTGGTATAGGGGATCCAACAACAGTCTGACTCCTCACACCCACGGTCCGCGACCGGAACCGGCGATCTCGGCCCGCGCCCCCCGGCTGGGAGACGGAGGACCATGCCTGTGGACGGGCGGTACGGCGACGACCGGATCGCCCGCGCTCCGACCGTCGGGAGACCTGCCGGGGTCGGCCATCGCGCCCCTGGGTCTCCGAACGATTCCCGGAGCCGGATCCGTTCCCGGCACGGGGTCGTACCCGCCGGCCGCAAACGGTTGGCAGCGCAGCAACCGGGCGACGGCGAGGGCACCGCCACGCATACCCCCGTGGCGCCGCACCGCGGCCAGCGCGTAGGCGCTACAGGACAGCTCGAACCGGCACATGCCGGCGTTGCGGGCCGACCAGCCGGCTCGGTAGAGCCGCACGAGCCCGGTAAAGGTCCAGGCCAGGGGACCGCGTACCGCGCCGTCGGCGTTGCGGGCGACCCGCGGCAGGCGGCGCCACACCATCCGGGAGGCCAGCAGGAGGTCGACGACGGCCGCCGTGGCCAGCAGCACGACCAGCACCGTCCCGGCGGTCATCGTCCACGCCCATCCGGGCGCCTGGCATCCGCCGGCCGGGCCACCCTGGCGAGCGCGGCGTCCAGCGCATGGCCGAGCTCCGCGGAGCTCGCCGTCGCCGCATCGGGCAGCGCACGCACGACCAGCATCGTCCCCGGCGCGAGCGTGTCCAGCCGAACCCGTACCTGTTCCCGCAACCGGCGCCGCACCCTGTTACGCACGACCGCCTTCCCCACCCGACGGCCGACCACGAAGCCGGCCCGTGCCGGATCGCCGCTTGTTGTCCACAGATTGTGGACAACAAGCGGGCCGGATCGGGTTCGCCGACCCGTGGTCCCCACCCGGGCATGTTCGTCCCGGGTTCGGACGCGGGAGCCCTCAGGAAGCATGACCGGCAAGGGGTACCAGCAGGACCAGCGGGAACCCGCCGTCAGGCGGAGAGCTCGCTGCGGCCCTTACGACGGCAGGCGGACAGGATCGCGCGGCCCGCGCGAGTCCGCATGCGCAGTCGGAACCCGTGCGTGCGGGCCCGCCGACGGTTGTTCGGCTGGAAGGTGCGCTTACTCACGTGAGAACTCCGTCTGCAAGATGGACGCGGGCGGTGATCTTCGCCGCCGAGGGGGGAGTGGGCCGCACCACACGGCCCGGGCAAGCAGATCCCACGACAAACGAAGCGGTCTAACACCGCGGTTCGGCCTAGCCTACACAGGGCGGTGCCTCGGACGGTCCGGCGGCGAGGGATCACTGCCGGGCAGGGGGGACCTTCGGCGATCCGCCGACCCCGTGCCCGCCGGCCGCGGCTGGCCGCACCACCGTCATCCGGCCATCGCCCGGTCGCCACCAGGCCGACCTTGCCACAACGGCACTACACCGAACGCCAAGACGCGAGCGCACCGCGGCCGCGGCCGCGGCCGCGGCTAGCCGGCATCCGTCCGGCGGCCGTGGAATGCCACACTGCCGCAGCGGGCCCTCGGCGCCTCCGACGATGGGGCAGGGACGCGGCCCGGCCGCCGCGGGTACGTTCCGGCCCCGGCACGGCGGCTCGGGCCGCACCTTACGATCCTGGTGGCAACGTCTCACTCGGGGCGGGCACCAGACCGCGTCAGGTATGCCCGCGCTCGGTGAGAACGACCGGCTCGGTGCACCCTGACCTGTGGAAAACGCCTGTGGAGAGGGCGGTCGGCGGAGGGGCCAGGGCGGAACGGGGGGGACCTGGAGCGGATTCAAATGACCTCACTGATACAGGTTCATCCCCGGGAACGAGCCGGTTGCGCCACGCCGCATGCCGTGTCGTGTCCATACACAGGTTGTGGACGACGATGTGGAGAACCATCGCGACGAGGCCCCTCGGTCGCTCGGTGGCCGGGGACCACATCACCAGCCGCATCAGCCGCGACGCACCTCCAGCACGCGGGGAGCAGCACCACCCGCAAACCGTACCGAACTGCCCGAGGAGCCCCCGTGTCCAACCTCCGCGCCGACTCCGTCGCCGGTCTGCCGTTCGGGGACGAACCTTCGGGTGACCCGGACCTGGCCGCGGTGTGGAGCCAGGCCGTCGCCGGGGTCGCCGACGGCACGCTGTCCGCCCAGCAGCGTGCCTGGCTGCGGCTGACCCGCCCCCTCGGGCTCGTCCAGGACACGGCTCTGCTGGCCGCGCCGAACGAGTTCACCAAGGATCTCCTCGACTCGCGCCTGCGCCCCTTCTTGTCCACAGCGTTGTCCACAGCCTATAGGCGGGAGATCAGGGTCGCGGTCACCGTCGAACACCTGCCCGATCCGGAACCGATGAGCGGACCGATCCGGATCGTACGGCCGGTGGACGCCAGAGGCGACACCGCACCGGGTCAGGGCTCGGGCCCCGCCTCCGGTTCGGCGTTGAACGCGGGTGCCGGATCGGGATCGACCGACACCGCCGCAACCCCGGTGCCGGGGACGAGACCGGGCTCGTCGGCGGCCCCGGCATCAGCCGCTCCGACTCCGGCACCGGCACCGACGGCACTGGTGAACGGCGAGCTGCCCTTCCCCGACGCCACCGAGGGAACACCACCGGTACGGGTCAGCGCGGGTCTCGGACGCGATGCGGCGCCGCACGAGACCGAACCGGCCCAGGCCCGGCTAAACCCCCGCTACATTTTCGAGACGTTCGTCATCGGCGACAGCAACCGGTTCCCCCACGCGGCAGCGGTGGCCGTCGCCGAGGCACCCGCGAAGGCCTACAACCCGCTTTTCATCTACGGGGACTCCGGGCTCGGCAAGACTCACCTTCTGCACGCGATCGGCCACTACGCACTCAAGCTCTACCCGAACATGCGGGTGAAGTACGTGAGCTCCGAGGAGTTCACCAACGACTTCATCAACTCGATCCGGGACGACCGCCAGCAGGCGTTCCAGCGGCGCTACCGTGACATCGACGTCCTGCTCGTCGACGACATCCAGTTCCTGGAGAACAAGGAGCGGACGCAGGAGGAGTTCTTCCACACCTTCAACGTCCTGCACGACGGCGAGAAGCAGATCGTGATCAGCTCCGACCGCTCGCCCAAGCAGCTCTCGGCCCTGGAGGACCGGCTGCGCAGCCGCTTCGAGTGGGGACTGATGACCGACATCACCCCGCCCGACCTCGAGACGCGCATCGCCATCCTGTCGAAGAAGGCGGCCACGGAGCGCCTGCCGGTACCTCCGGACGTCCTCGAATACATCGCCACGCACATCGAGCGCAACATCCGTGAGCTGGAGGGGGCGCTGATCCGGGTCGCGGCCTTCGCAAGCCTGAACAAGTCCCACGTCGACCGCACGCTCGCCGAGATCGTGCTGCGTGATCTCATCCCCGATGCCGGCAATCCCGACATCACGGCCGCCGCAATCATGAACGCAACGGCGGCGTACTTCGGCGTCTCGATGGAGGACCTGTGCGGCACCTCACGTAGCCGCGTGCTGGTCACCGCCCGTCAGATCGCGATGTACCTGTGCCGGGAGCTGACCGACCTGTCGCTACCGAAGATCGGCCAGCACTTCGGGGGTCGGGATCACACGACGGTCATGCATGCCGACCGCAAGATCCGCGGTCTGATGGCGGAACGACGCGCGATCTACAACCAGGTCACCGAGCTGACGAACCGCATCCGTCTGCAGGCCCGGCAGGCCTAGGGCCTGTTTGGGAAGTTTATCGGGGCAGCCATTCGTTGATCGCGGCGATGGTGACTGTTGCTTCGTAGCGGACGGCTAGCTTGTCGTAGCGGGTCGCGACCGCCCGGTGG